>JAPLJV010000028.1 GCA_026388415.1 Deltaproteobacteria bacterium
ATTTCCTGACGATACCCAGGTAAGTGTTAATGGTTTGGACGAGACAATGGCCGACCTCTACTCTGAAGGCAGGCAAGCGAATCAGGAGACCGCCGCGGAGATCATTAAAAGGTTGGAAGTCCTGAACAACTATGTCCCCTCATCGGACCGCACCCGTAAAGAGTACGCTTATGTCCTGCTGAAGGGGTACCGGGAGTACGTGCAGGGTCGTGCCGACAGCAAACCGGAAAAGGCGATCAAGACTACCGAATCAGGGGCTGTGAAATGAAAATAAGTTTTACCAAGGTTATTATCGGCATCATTTGTTTTTCGTTCCTGCTGTTGTTCGCATTGCCGGTGGCGGCAGAAGTCCCCGTCAAGGGTATGGTCACGATGGTTGATCTTGGCGCGAAAAAATGTATCCCCTGCAAGATGATGGCGCCGATCTTGGTAAAACTGGAGAAGGCGTATGCCGGAAAGGCGGCGGTGGTTTTCCTCGATGTCTGGGAGGACCCGGCTCCGGCCAGATATTTTGGCATCCGAACCATACCCACTCAGATATTCTTCGACAAACAGGGTAGGGAAACCTACCGGCATGAGGGATTTTTCAGCGAGGAGGAGATCGTCCGCCGGCTCAAGGATATGGGCGTAATATAGAAGGGATAACCTTGCTGACAACATTCTTTATCACCATCAATGACTGGATCACCGGCGCGACCGCCCTGGCGGCGCTGGGCTGCTTTTTATGGGGCATGGTCAGCGTCCTGCTGAGTCCCTGTCATCTGGCGTCCATCCCGCTGGTCGTGGCCTACGTGGCCGGTCAGAAGCAGGTTATGGCGCCGAGGCAGGCCGCCCATTACGCCATTTTTTATACTGTGGGGATGTTCATCACGATCGCCGTCATTGGCGTCATCTGCGCGCTGCTGGGACGGATGCTCGGGGATGTGGGCAACTACTGGCAGATTGTTGTCGGTCTGATCCTGATCTGGGTCGCCCTGGGGATGCTGGGGGTGGAGAAGTGCAATCTTTCCGGCAGTTGGCTGCAAAAGTTAAATGTCAAAGGGCGGGGCGGCGCGTTTCTCCTGGGCCTGGCGTATGGGGTTCTCTCCGGCTCCTGCACCTTCGGCTTCATCGCTCCCATTCTGGCGATCATCACGGTTCAGCAGAAGGTAATGGCCGGCGTCATGCTGATCCTGCTATTCGCCCTGGGACACTGCCTCCCCATCATGATCGCCGGCAGCTCCACGGCGGTAGTCCGACGCCTGACGGAGAGCGAAATCTGGCTCGGATCGGGGGACTGGTTCAGGAAGGGCGCCGGGGTTTTCATCGCCCTGCTGGGAATCTATTTCATCACCAGTCCCTTTTGGATCGGGTGAATTTATGTTCATTCCCCGATTCTTAAAAAACCACCATAGGAGGCCATTATGGTAAATGAATCAGCTAAGGAAGTCATAATCATCCATTACTGCGTGGAATGAGGTTTTTTGAAAAATGCCGCCGGTCTGGCGGAAGCAGTGATCGAGACTTTCGGGGTCCAGCCGCAATTGATCGAGGGCCATAACGGCATATTCGAGGTGCTGCTCGACAGCCGGGTCATCTATACCAATCAGTCCGCTTGCAGCCGGATGCCGACCATCCCCGAAGTCCTTCAGGAGATCGGCCGGCGTTTCAAGCCGCTATCAGGCAAGGAGCACCGGACCATGAATGCTTTTCCCCTGGTCAAGTAGCGGGAAATCTGGGGACATCCATACCAGTTATTTTCGGAAACTGGAAGAGCTCCTGAATAATAAACTTTGAGCAAAATATGGGTGCATGGTTTTCTTCAGATCGAGAAAGGAGAAAAAATGATTTATGGAGATCAAGACTCATAAACAATTAACAATCAGTTTTTTAACGATGATCATCGCCGGGTTGATCGTTGTGGGGATCGGATCGGCAGAGGAGCGGAATTTGCCGTTTCCGTCCTACGGCTCTGGTCCCGTCGAGGTGCGGCTCTACACGGATTATTTCTGTCCCCCCTGCCGGGCGATGGAACCTGCCGTGGAACCGCTGCTGAAAGACCTGCTCAAGAAAAATATGATCCGGCTGACCCTGGTGGACGCCCCCTACAATCCAGCCACGCCTCTCTACGCCAAATATTTTCTTTACGCCCTCAACGAGAATAATGATCTGGATCATGCCTTCCGGGTTCGGAACATCCTTATTGAGGCCGCCACCAACAAAGATTTTAAGACGCAGGAACGGATAGAGGCCCTGTTCAAGGAAAAGGGAATCCCCTCTGCGGTTTTCGATGCCAAACCCGCGTTTGACCGGTACAACGCCCTGATCAAGGAGGACAAAATCAACGCGACACCCACCTGCGTCGTAATCAGGAACGGTCAGAAGAAGGCCTTCGTCGGGGGACCGGACATCATAAACGCCCTCAAGGCCCTCCCATGAATCAGCATCTTCCTAAAGTGTCACCGGCGGGCGGGAAGGACAATTTATGACGTTCACCAAGGTATTGAAAATCATTAACGCAGTATTCCCTATCATCGGCATCGGTTTGATGATCTTTTACGAGGTCTGCGATACTTCCTGTTCCTCCCTGCAGGGGACATTTTTCAGCGTGGATATGAATGTGATCGGAATCCTCTATATGGCCGTACTCCTGGCATTGACCCTGCCGCCTGCTTCCCGTTACGCCACGTCCGTCAATCACCTGCGCACGATGCTGCTTTCCGGCGCCCTGGGTGGAGAAATTCTCCTTGTTCGGTTTCAGATTGTCCATGATACCTACTGTCCTTTCTGCCTGGCCTTCGGTGTCTGCATCGTCGCGCTCTTTATCGCCAATTTCATTAAGATGAACAAATATCTAGCCCTAGGCGCCTTTCTGGCCGGTCTCGCCGCCTTTGCCCTGTTCTTTAAGGGGTCCGTCCTGCCGCTCTACATTTAGGCGATGCTCCTGTCCATGGCCAGATCAAGCAGAGCGACATTAAAAATAATATCCTATCCGGAGTTCCATCCGGTAATCGTTCGGCTTTTCGCCGAATTCCGAATCCCGGCTGCCGCGGATAAATCCTGCCCGGAGGCGGAGTTCCAGGTTGGTGACCCCTGTGTAGAGCAGCTCCGGCGTGACGCTGTAGCTGTGGTCATTGAGATTGACCATCGTCGTCAGGGCGGGTGTGAAATACAGAATATCAAAAGGCTCCTTCTGGCTGAGCCTCAGGTAAAGATAATCCTCCATCGGACTGTTGCGTCCATAGCCGCCCTGGGTCAGATTTTGGGCGTTGGTCAGGAGCGAGGCATTGCCCGTCGCGTTGTAGAGTTGGGAGCCACGGTGAATCAGGCTGAAATAATTGTTCATTTCGTCGGCTCTGAAACCCGTGCCGTTGTGGTAGTATTCAAGAATGGTCGTCAGGTCAAAGGTGGTGAGATGGCGAACGCCGATCAGGCCGCTGACGGCGTCGCTCGTGTCCGACAACACTGCACCGCCGGCATCCAGAAACCGTTGCTGGTAGTCCCGGATCTGGGCCAGTTCGCCGTGGATTTCCAGATTGGTCGTGATGTTACGGGAAAAATCCATCCCCATGCGGGCCGTGCGGCTGCCGTCGGCGACATAGACAAAGTCCAGATCCGTATCGTACCACAGGAGATAGACCTTCGTGGCTACGTTGAGCCGGTTGTTCACGCCGGCATCGTCGTTGATATGATCATAGACGGGAAAGAGGACCGGCGTGAAGGCAAAGGTTTTCAAGGGGCCGTCGAAACTCCGGATGTAATCCAGCGTGGCCACGATGTTTCCCTCCAGGGAAAGTTCCGGATCGTTGGGGTCTTTGGTGCGGTCGAGAAAATTGACAGGGTTCCAGGCGTAGCCCTTTCCCCAGCGCAAATTCTTCTTGCCCAGCTCGAACTTCCAGGAATCCGTCGGCTTCAGGGTTCCATAGCCCTCATAAATGGCCGTCCGCTCATTGCTGCCGGCATTATCCGTGTAGCGGTAGTCCGTATTGGTTTTAACATAAACGCGGCCCAGGCCTTTTTCGTAGCTCCCTTCCAACTGGAGCCGGGCGTTCCCTTCCGTCAGCGAAGCTTCCTGGTCCTTATTGTAGTATTGAAGCTGGTAGAGGGCGGCATCCTTGTTCAGGACATTGAGGACAGGGCGTAATTCCACATAGCCGCCGAAATGATAGGGTTTCTTTTCAATTTCCGAATCGTCGAGGGTGTAGGATTCCCCGGCAAGGGCGGACACGGGGAGAAACAACAACATGACGATGAGCAGACAAAAACTTCTGACCCCGATAGAGGGCCTAAAGGTCAAATTTCTCATGGAAAAATCCTATCAACGCAGGGACTCCAGGCTCGGCATGTAGGTCAGGGTGAAGACCTCATCCTTGAAAGAGCGCTTCTTGAGTTTGGCGAAGATCATGACCGATTTGTAGCCCTTGTAAAGCGGGCTGTCGGTCTCTATGACCGCAGGTCTGACGATGCCGCCGCCGAAATCCTTGACATCTTTGAAATAGAGGGTCTTGATCAGCATGCTCGCCTCGGTGAGGCATTCAATCTTTGTCGGAAGCTGTTTTCCTTTGTCCGCCCATATTTTCAGCCGGTCATAGGCCACGGTCCTGGTTTTGGCCTTGAGATACAGGAGATATTCGCCTCCCTTTTCCTCAACCTTTTCCACATCGTATTCCGCGGCATAATCCAGTTGCAGGATGTCGGCATTGTTGAAGACGCCGCCCACCACCGACTGGAGGCTGGTGATGCGGATGGGCTTGCCCACATTCGGGATATAAAACCACATGTTGTCGCCCAGCCTTAGGGTGCTTCTGCCATTTTCACTAGCCGGGGCGATGAACAGTGAAGCAACCTTGTCGGTCCCCTTTTTTACGGTAAAAAGGGTAAATTCTTTCTTTTTGCCGTCGGGCTCGATATTGATGAGCTTCCGGTAGGACTCATAGGATTCAGGACTGAGGTTTCTGTCCACCTGTTTCAAAAGCGCCGTGCCGTCAATGGCATAAGCAGGGATAGCAATAAGCAAAGATAAAAACGCAAAAATAATTTTCAGCATGCAAGCCTCCTATACGTGTCTGAGCGCCTGGATCGGCTCCATGCGCGACGCCTTGAAGGCGGGCTGAAGACTGGCGATTACCGAGACGATGATTACGGTTGCCGAGATCATGAGAATGTCGGCCGGATAGACGCCGGCCTGGAGGATAAACCCCTTCTGCTGGCCGAATTCGTAACTGATTTTGAACAGGTTCAGGATATAGACGAGGGCGATGCCCACGATATCGCCGATCAGAGCGCCTGCGACCCCCATACAGAATCCCTCGATCACAAACATGTTCAGAATCTTGCCGGGGAGCGTGCCGATGGCTGCAATCGTGCCGATCTCCCGGATTCTTTCATACACGGCCATGATCATGACGTTCATGATGCTGATGAGGACAATGGCGATCAGCATGAGCTTGATGAAGAAGGTCATCACGTCTATCATCCGGGCGATGTTGAAGAAGGGCGAGAGCTTTTCCCAGGTGTGGAGTTCAAAAAGGGGTTTGCTCTGCTGGTTCAGCTCTTTGGACAGCAGGCCATCCAGTTTTTCGCTGAAGAAGCCGAGCTTCCCGAAGTCCTTGAGTCGGACGGCATATTCGCTCACCTGCTGGCCGTCCATCCGCAAAATCTCCCGGGCGTCGTCCATGTGGATGTACCCGTCCCGACCGCCGGGGCCGGTCGCGCTCTCCATGACCCCCGTCACGGTGAACTGCTTGCCGTTGACGGAGCCGTCTGCGTTGGTGGCCACGATGACCACCGCGTCGCCGGGCTTAACCTTCATACCCCGGGCGAGAAGATCCGGGATCAGAATGCCGCCCGGTTTCAGGTCCTTGCCGCCGTTGTTCACCCTTCCGGGAAGCAGCGGGACCGTCTTGAATTCCTTCTCCGGGTAGATCGCGGTCAGGCGCATGCTCGACGTCTCCGTAAAATTGCTGAACATGCCGCCGAATTTGATGCGCGGCGACCAGGATTCGATCTCGGGCTGCGCGTCGAGAATCTTTTCCAGCCTGCCGATGGCGTCCCCCTTGAGGTTGAGGTTGAGGGGCAGGGTCTCGATGGAGGCGACAAAACCTTTCCGGTGCACTTGCATGTGCCCCAGCATGGAGTCCGTGATCTGGCCGATCATCATGCTCTTAAACGAGCCGGAAACAGAAACGAAAACCAGAACAAAGACCACGCCCACGGTGATCAGGGAAGCGGTAAGCAGCGTTCTGCGTTTGTATCTCAATAGATTCCGGATCGCAATTTTGAAGAGATTACCCATTGCCGTTACCTCCTTTAGTTCTGGTGTCGTTCATTTTTCCGTCTTCAAGCAGATAAACGATTTCCGCCTCGCCGACGATCTTCTGGTCATGGGTCGAGAATATAAAGGTAGTCTGGAATTCGTTCCGCATCTTTTTCATCAGGTTCAGCACCATAAAGGCCGTCTTGTGATCTAAATTGGCAGTGGGTTCGTCTGCCAGGACGAGCTTGGGATTGGTAACCAGGGCCCGGGCAATCGCTACCCTTTGCTTCTGCCCGCCCGAGATCTGGTCGGGATATTTGTCCCTCTGATCCGCCATGCCCACGGCCTCCAAAAGCGAAGTCACCCGCCGCTGCCGTTCTTCCGGCATGACCTTTTGCACCATGAGGAGGGGGTATTCGATGTTTTCGTAGACCGTCAGCACCGGCAGGAGGTTGAAATCCTGGAAGATAAAGCCGATGTTGGCGCCCCGGAAGAGGGCGCTTTGTTTGCGATCCAATTTCCCCACATCGGCGCCGGCCACGGTAAGCCGGCCGGAGGTAGGCGCGTCCAGACAGCCGATCAGGTTCAGCAGCGTCGTCTTGCCGCTCCCCGAAGGCCCGATAAAGGAAACAAAAGAGGCGGGATCAATCGCAAAACTGATCCCCTGAAGGGCTGGTATGACCACCTCGCCTAACCGGTAATCCTTGTGAATGTTTTCTGCCATGATCAATGCCACGTTTTCCTTCTCCTTTCTTTTTCCCGTCCAAGGGGGACAGGACTGTTACTGGGCGTCAGACTGAAAAACCGCTCCAGGGTTTTTGTCTTTATGGATTTGTCTGATTATTCACTGTTTTTCTTATGCCGTTTTCCGCCTTGGCGATGGTTTCGCCGACAAGCTTGCCTTGATCGAAGCTAAGGGCGCTGTGCTTCCGGTAGTGAGAAGTGGCGCCCTGCACAGGGAGCAAGGCGCCGCTTCGCTTTTAAACTCATTGCTCTAAAATATCAGCGAGCTGGGGGGCTGTTATCTCATCCCCCACCCGCCGTAGGAATGGCCGCGCCCCCTGCTAATGCCTGCCTGCCCCATACCCATGCTGCCCTGATTCATACTCATGCGTGGGCCGTTACCCCGCCCAGCGCCATAAGCCTGCACCTTGGTCTGCTGTTCCAGGGTCAGGACATTAAAGACGGTCAGGCGATGGTTCGTCATCTTGTCCTGTATCTGATCACGCAGGGCGCGGACTTCCTGATCAGCCGCTGTAATCTTGTCCCGATCGGGCGCCTGTTGCAACCAGAGCAGTCTGAGTTCGCCGCGTTTGCTGTAGAGCTTGTTCTGAAGAGGCTGGATTTCTTTCAACTGCGCCTCCTGCAGGCTTCTGATCTTTGCCGTCTGGTCTGCCGTCAGGTTCAGGCCCTGCCACGCGGTTATATCACCCGCATAACCAGAGCCCGGGCCGTTGCCGCCCGCCGCTCCCCGGTACGCTGAAGCCGGGGACACCATGATTGCCGCAAGGGCAATCGCCGCTAAAAACATCACTACTTTCTTCATGGTTCTTGTCTCCTATTTGTTGGTTAGTTGGCAAAATAGCAACCAAGAACCATGCCATTGAAGCATACAGGCATTAAGGCATTCAATTTATTTGACTATTAAGAATTGTGTTCTCCGTAAAGGCAGGTCTTCTCGCAATGCGTCTGGATACATTATATCCATCTGCTGTATTCGGTTGGATATAATATATCCGGCTGAGAGACTTAGGGGATTTATTGACCATCGATCATACTCGAATAGAGGGGGGGTACATTCTGTTGTCTTGGCCGGGAAATAGGGGCGCCTTTCTTCTCTGCATCGGTGAGGATGTTTGGCAAATATAGAGGCACCATACCAGCTATTTTCGGAAACCAGTAAGGTGTCCCCGTATTGCATGTTCCAATCTCCTTTTCGATTATTTCCATCGATTCCTTGAGCTGCGTGGCTCTTATCTTGAAATCACCAGAACCGCTTTCGCTCCCGCTTTCTTCACTGCCGTTTGAATGTCCTGCACGGACAAAGCCGACGGGTCGTAGGTAATCTTCATCTGGTTGGTGATGGGGTTCAGTCTGAAGGTCTTCACGCCCTTCAGGGCCTTCACTCGCTTCTCGACGATCTGCCCCTCACAGGAACAGCCGGCCCCATCAATCCGGAACGTCACCGAGTCCAAACCATTCGGTCCCTTCGCCTCGTTGATAATGGGTGCTGAAGCAGATGCCGCGCTGGTCGCCTCCCCACCCGAGCAGCAGAGCCCCTGGGGCGCAGCCATAGTGAAAATTGGAATAGGCGCTTTCGTCGCCGCATCCACACTGGCGCAGCAGCCCGAGCCCTTCGCCTTGTCGACGACAAGGACTGGCATCGACACCCCGAGCATGGGCTCCCCGCAAGCACAGCCGACCTCACTTGTCGCGAAGGGTGAGGCCCCCGGAGTGACCTGTTCGTTCGTTCCCGACTTGACTCGGACCGGTGCCGTCGTTTCAGCAACCACCGGCGCCGCCGTCCCAGTGCTCTGCCACTTCAGTAACCGCAGGGCGTTGGCGATCACGAACAGCGCGCTTGCCTCGTTGAGGAGCAGCCCCGTGACCAGCCCGAGATAGCCGAGCAGGGCCATGACCACCATGAAGGCGACGTTGACTAGGGAGACCACTATATTCTGCCGGATCGTAGCAACCACCCGGCTGGAAAGCTCACGTACAAAGGCTATCTTCGCAAGGTCGTCAGACATCAGGACGACGTCCCCGGCCTCGATCGCGATGTCCGTACCCGCTGCCCCCATCGCGATACCCACGTCGGCGACTGCCATCGCCGGCGCGTCGTTGATGCCGTCGCCGACCATGGCTACCAGGCCGTATTTCTCCCGGAGCCTACGAATCACGTCAACTTTGTCTGTGGGCAGAAGCTGGGCGTCATACTCGTCAACCCCCACCCGATGGGCGATGGCCCGCGCGCTCCGCTCGTTGTCCCCGGTGAGCATCACCGTCCGGACCCCGGCTCGTCTCAGACGCTGCAGGGCCTCAACCGCCCCGGGCCGAACGGTATCGGCGATTGCCACGAGGCCGGTCAGGCGTCCATCGGCGCTCACCAGCACCACAGTCTTGCCTTCGTTCTCAAGGCGGGCAACAGCCTTTTCGGCCACTCCAAGAGATATGCCCTGCTCCAGGTGACAACGGGGGCTGCCGACCACGCAGGACCGCCCGCGGACGGTGGCCGTAACCCCAAGCCCGGCGTTCTCGTGGAAGTCCTCCATCGGCTGCCCGGAGAATACCCCACTCTCCCGCGCCTTCCGGACGATTGCGGCCGCCAGCGGGTGCCCGGATCGCGACTCGATCGTGCCGGCAAGATCCAGCACCTCTTGCTCCCCCATGCTGCCGAAGGTCAGGACATCCGTGACCTCAGGACGCCCGATGGTCAAGGTACCCGTCTTGTCGAAGGCGATAACCTTCACTCGGTCGATAATCTCAAGGTACGTGCCTCCCTTGAAGAGTGTTCCTTGGCTGGCCGCCTTCGCCATGGCAGCCACGATGGCCACTGGGACGGAGAGGGCGAGGCCGCACGAGCAGGAAACAACGAAGACCACCAGCCCCCTGTAGATAAAGGGTAGCCATTCGGTTCCCATGAACAAGGGCGGTACAATAGCCACCAGCACGCCAAGGACGAACATGGCCGGCGTGTAGTATACGCCGAAGGAGTCTGAGAACCTCTGAAGCTTGCCCTTTTTGGCCTGCGCTTCTTCCACCGAATAGATGATCTTGGAGAGCATCGTCTCGGATGCGGGCTTACCTACCTCCACTTCGAGTGACCCATTCTGATTGATGGTTCCGGCGAAGACATCACCACCGGCCTCCCGCAGTACCGGGATCGGCTCCCCGGTGACAGCCGCCTGATCCACATAGGACGAGCCTCTAACGACACGACCGTCGACTGGTATGCGTTCGCCTGGCCGGACCACAACGACATCTCCGACCGTAATCTGTTCAATCGGGCGCACCACCTCCCCGATTTCCGTGAGGACAAGTGCCTCCCTGGGCATCAATTCCGTGAGTGAGCGAATCGCCCCACGGGCCTTGTCAACTGCGTAGGACTCGAGAACGTCGCCGAGCGAGTAGACGAAGATAAGAACGGCCGCTTCACCCCACAAACCGAGCGCCATGGCGCCGCCGGAACCTATCAACATGAGGAGGTGGATCGTCGGCGTGAGGTTTACAAGAGCAACCAGCGCCTTCCGCGCCGGATAATAGACGCCGGCGAGGACAGAGAGCACGTAGAGCCCGTTGGCGACCAGAGGTGACACGCCCAGTTTCCCCGATACAAAGGCGATGAGGGCGAGAAGGCCGCACCCGTAAAGGGCGAGCTGCTGCTTCTCCCGCCACCAGGTGCTGCTCCGGCTCTGGCTCTTCTGCAGCGACGCCCTCATGCCCGTCTCTGAGATCGACCGGACAACGTCCTGGATCGTTGTGGACCCGTGGTCGTAGGAGACCCGGAGCAGGTGGGTTATTGGGTTGATCTCATGGCTCCGGACACCGGCCAGCGCCCTTATCTTTTTTTCGATGAGAGTTGCTTCACAACCACATTCCATTCCTTCGATCTGAAGCGTGACAGTCTCGATTCCTTGTTCATTCTCATGGTTATCCATACCAAGTCCTCCTCTTTTCCCCTCAACCTGCTCTCTCCGAACAGGAATTGTTTCAAACATGGGTAATTCCTCCCATCAACTTTAATTAAATATCTATTTCACGGCGAGACGCCTTTTCATCTTTTCAACAGAAACGGAATCATCGCATTCTATCGCCTTGTAAATATAGGGAATTGAAGAGCGCCACGCATCGAGCGCCGCGCGGTAGGCCTCAACTCCCGAAGGTGTCAGGGCATAGACCCGCCTCTTCTGAGCACCCTTGAGTTGCTGCTCTTCGCTGACTTCCGTATAACCCTGTTTCGTCAATTCCTTGAGGATTGGATAAATAGTTCCCAATGTGGGCGTACAGCAGCCGTTAGTCATCGACTGGAGTTCCTTCAAGATCCCGTAGCCATGGTTAGGCCCCTCAGACAGTACCTTGAGGACCAGGATCTTGGTGAAACCGATATTGATCAGTGATTTCCAGTAACTTGCTTCTGTAAGTTTCATCGGACGACGACGCCTCCCCAGCATTTTCATTATATTGTATGTCAATACAATGACGTCTATCTTAATTGTCAGGGCTTGTCAAATCTTTTTTGTATGAATCCGAACGGGTTTGACAACGCCGTCCCAAGAAGCGAAGGAGAATGCCCTGTTGAGTGCACCGACGATACGGCTGAATGGCCGGGATATCGCCCATGACATCCGCGAATCGATATGCGAGTCCTGCGGGGATCTTACCGATAACAACACCAGGCTTGACTGTCGTGAATGGCATTACTGCGGCAAGGTTTACTTTGCAGCGCTGTTGTCCCTGCTGTCGAAGCGATTATGAGCGCCATGCTGAACCTGGAAGCGCCGCCGGTCGTTCCAGGCCCATTGAAAGATTGCCGGAAAACTTTCAGCCGGAGATAAACACCTTCTTCAATCCCATCTTTTCCTCCCTCCTCAGTTGCAGTGGTTGCAATGTTCCATCTCCCCGGCTGAAAAGGGCAGGATCTGGAGCGTCGTGTGGTTGATCCCGTACTTCTGAAGCAGCATTTCCTGGACAGTGCGGATGATTGTTTCGTGGTCTGGGGACTCCTCGCCGGATTTAACATGGGCGGAGAGCAGTTTCTGCTCGGAACCGGTCTCCCAGATATGGAGATCGTTGACCTCCGCCACACTGGGGATGGCCAGCAGGTCATTCTTGACCTGAAGGAAATCAATACCGGGCGGTACGGCGTCCATCAGCGAATTGACCGCCTGCCGGACGATCTTGTATATCTCACGGGCGATAACCAGGCAGATCACCAGCGAGAGGATAGGATCGACGAAACGCCAGCCGAAAAACATGATCAGCAGCGCGCCGACAATCACCGCGAGGGAGAACAGGGAATCCTGGAGCGAATGGAGCCAGGCGCTTTTCATGTTGATATTCCGCGCCGAGATCCTCTGCAGCAGTAGCGTGGCCGCCCCGTTCCCGACGAAGGCTACGACGGCGACCCAGAGCATCACCTGGCCGGAGACTTCCGCAGGCGCCGTGAACCGCTTGAGGGTCTCCCAGAAGACGAAGGCGATCACGACGGACAGACCGATGCTGTTAACGAAAGCGGCGATAAACTCGATCTTCCGATAGCCGTACGTTTTCGTCTCATTCGCAGGGCGGCGTGCGACCTTCTCCGCCCAGTAGCTGAAGAGCATGTGGGCGATGTCGCTCAGGTTGTGGACGGCATCCGAGATTAGCGCCATACTCTGGATCATCAGGCCGAAAATCATCTCGAAGACGACGATCCCGCCGTTGATCACGATGGCGAAGATCAGGTTTTTCAGCGACGCCGGCGTTTCGTGACTGTGGTTGTGACCGGGGCTATGGTCATGGTCGTGGTTTTGTTTCATGTCTGTTTGCCTCTTTTTATTTTTCAAATGTCTGTTCCGAATTTCCGCCTCGGATCGGTCTCGCGCGGCAAACAGCCGCTCTTCCGAAATCATCCCCCGACGGCGTCCTCCAATCTTATGCACAGCGTAGAACGCCCCTCGCCCACAGGCAATCATCGCAGACAGGGGATGTAGATGGTCAGGGACACGCTTTATTCATTCCTCTCAGACGTCATCGCCATAATGACCTGGTAAGCCATTTGGAACCTCCTGCAGCCTTTCTTTAAAGCGAGCATTGAACCTATCGCTATGTGATAGCGCATTTTCCTTTCTCGGTGGATACGCACTTAGAAACCCACACCTACCCCTGCTCCGCCTTCAATTTTCCTTCCTCCTTCAATTGTTTC
>JAPLJV010000029.1 GCA_026388415.1 Deltaproteobacteria bacterium
AGCTTACAAGGCTCACCTGCACTCACGCTTGGCGAATCGAATTTGTCGGGTTTTAAAAGAAATCCCCGCGCAATCCCCGACCATCATCTTCGACAAGGCGAAGAAAATTCGATTTCATGAGCTCTTTTCTGACAGACAGGCAATCAGCATCAACGTGGCCGCATCCAACGACGGGGGCAAGATTCCTAATCATTTGATTGGCAGTAAACTGCGCGAGGCAATCAACGATAGTTTTCAACATCACCTGAAAATCACACCTAACCAAAGTTCCTGGGGCGCCGCCATCGGGATCACCGGCTACTTCCACAACAAACGCCTGCTGGTCAGTGTCGATACTACCTTTGAGAGCCTTCACAAGCGAGGATATCACGTTGATGGCCATCCGGCTCCTTTGAGTGAAACGCTCGCCGCCGCACTACTTGCGGTCTGCGAATACGACGGGACCACGAGTTTCCTGGATCCCATGTGTGGCAGTGGCACGATCGTGGTCGAAGCCGCCCAGATTGCGACCAACCGGGCCTCTCTGATACACAGAAAGAAAGGCGGGTTTGGGTTTGAGTATCTGCATGATTTTGATGCAAGGCTTTGGCAGAACATTCGGGACCAGGCGCGTGCGGCTGAGCGACCCGCGAAAGTACAAATATTTGCTTCTGACATCGAGCCTCAATTTGTGGAGATCGCTCAAAAAACCATCACGAAAGCTCAGTTGGAAACCGCTGTTCAGCTTGAGACAAAAGACTTCTTCAGGACAGATAAACCGGCTGAGCGCGGGCTCCTGATTGCCAATATCCCTTATGGCCTTAGAATGACGGGGCAAGACGTCAGCGCGGAATTTTTGCGATCCATCGGTGACCACCTCAAAAATCACTTTAAAGGGTGGCGCTGTGGGATTCTCGCTCCCGCTTCATCGCCGCTAAAGGAAATCGGACTTAAGCCTAAAAAGCAGGCGCCGTTTACGAATGGCGCCTTCCCCGTCAAACTTGTCATCTTTGATATCTATTGATCTTGATTGGCGCCCTGGGGACTTAAGGATCAGCCACTGAAGAGGTACAAGCAAAGTTCTGCTTGAAAGGCGCAGGGGCTATTGGCTCATCTTCAGGCATTAGAAAGCGATAAATAAATAATCTGACGAAAACTGAAATTATGGAAAAGCTGCTGAAGCTATTGCAGTCGGACAGGGAAGTGAATTTCTTGCTGTCACTGGAAGAGAAAGACCTGACGACGCTGCTGATAGCCATCAGAGAAAGAATCGAGCCGATAAAGTAGGTGTCGGCGGCGAACTTGCTTCCACTTTCGGCTTACAATCTTTTCATCTTGAAAATATCCGTGGTTCGGCAGTAAATGTCATTATCGCCCATTCTTGCGATTATCTTTGCCTTCAGAGGATCAATTTTTCCTTGGGTCAGGACATTATCCTTAACGTGCACCATAAGCACTTCGCCGAGAATGATCGTGCTCCTTGTAGGTTTGTGGCCAAGTTCCAAGATCTGTACTAACCTGCACTCCAAGCTGATTGGTGCTTCAGCTATACGAGGCGATTTAACCATCTCGCTTTTCAGGGCAGTAAGTCCTACTTCCTTAATTTCATCGATCCCGGGAGCATAAGCTGCCGCAGCCTGATTCATTGCCTCTGCCAGATTCTCATCAACCATATTAACTACAAAATCGCCTACCGCTTCTATATTTAGAATGGTATCCTTTTTCTTGTTTCCACGTCGGCCAGCTCCAAAGGCAACTATCGGCGGATTTAGCGTTAAATAGTTGAAGGCACTAAAGGGAGCAGCATTATATCGCCCTTCAGCATCAACTGTCGAAATGAATGCTATTGGTCTGGGGGCGACAATGCTAGAAAAAAAATTGTGCAGCTCTTTTCCATGAAGCGCCAAAGTTTCTATCTTCATATTTTCCCCCTGCAAAAAATACCATCATGAAACGACCATTGTCTAAATGGTCGTCACCGGCAAGATTCTATAGCGATACTTTTTCAAACAATCGGAAGGTCAGTCTTTGGTATAAAACATTCGTCAAATATGACACTAGAATTGTTGACATATCAGGGACTGATCTTCCGTTGATATATTCTGTCCTTTACGCCAGCTATTTCCTATCAACCAAATCCTTCAGCTCTTTCCCCACCTTAAAGAACGGCAGCTTCTTTGGCCGCACCTTAACATCTTTCCCTGTCCTGGGATTCCTTCCTGTATATGCCTTGTATTCCCTCACCGTAAAGCTTCCAAAGCCTCTGACCTCAATACGACCTCCCTTTTTCAGAGTGTCGGCAAATCCGCTGAAGATCAGATTAATTGTGTCTATTGCATTTTTATCGGTCAGTTGTTCTTTTGCGGCCAGAGCTGCGATAAGGTCTGATTTTGTCATTACGGTAGTCTCCCTGAAATATTTAATTATCTTGATTTATTGTGAATGATATGACTATGTTGACCTATAAGTCAATAGAAATTGAGCTTAAATGTTCCATACCGTGTAGCATAGATTATTCATGGGTATCCATAAAAGTTCTGTTTGTCAGGGGGGGAAAGGGGCAAGAATGCGTTACAGATTGCTTGTGCTTCTTTTAGCCGTATGTTCCTGTCTTTTCAGCCCAGGATGCACATATCGAGCATGGTATGAAGGATTTCAGGAAAGACAGCGCATGGAATGTAACGAAAATCGTAGCCAGAGTGAAATTCAGAAATGCGTGGATAGAGTGAATGGCACGACCTATGACGAATATGTGAAAAGCCGGGAGGCGGGTAAGAAACAGTCCCGGTGACGTGAAAAACAATACCCGAAGGGAGATTGGCATGTACAAAGTGAGCGTGATGTATCCGAACCAGAAAGATTGCCATTTCGATCTGGAATACTACCGCACGAAGCATATGGCTCTTGCGGAAAAGCATTTGAAGCCCTTCGGCCTCCTGCGGACAGAAGTTCTGCGGGGCATCTCAGGTGGTGGCGGTCAGCCAGCGCCGTACGTTTGCATCGGCAACCTCTATTTCGACTCGGCCGACGGCTATGAGAGAGGCGGCGCAGCCTCTGGGGGTGTTTTGCGCGCAGATATTCCCAATTTCACCGATGTGGCACCCATTCGCCAGATTAGTGAAATTCTAACCGTTGGTTGACGACGGCAGCAGATAACCGCTCTTAATTCCTTCAAATACAAAGACGCGGGGCGGCTGATCGAGCCACGCCATTGAATGCCGTTTGCAAGGTTGATTGTAAAAACATGACAGCCCATTGTAAATTTTGAGATCATGGGATCGTCTTTTTCAGTGGTAGTGACCTTCACCGAATGAAAGGATCCCTGTGTGGGGAAGAAAGTGAATTTATGGCTCGCTTGTGTGACAGAATAATCAACTTTATCTACCAAAAAGCAACCATGCGGGGAGAACATCACGGTCTCTTGACCGTTTTGGGAGGTCTCTTTTTTTCCGGTGCGATCCTTTTCATTATCTTTCTGGCATTGTTATCCGACAAACTGCTGGGCTTGCACGCATGGCCATCCTCGCCGTCAAACCTAATTCTGTCCATTCCCTTGCTTGCGGCCGGAATCTGGCTTTGGCTATGGTCCGTGCTGATATTTATCAAATCGAAAGGCACGCCGGTGCCTCTCAGCCCGCCCCCGAAGCTTGTTGACACCGGACCTTATCGCCACTCGAGAAACCCCATGTTATCCGGTGTATTCCTTATGCTTTTCGGCGTCGGCTTTCTGTTTCAATTGCTCTCGTTGGTCATCATATACACGCCGCTGTTTATAGTGCTTATCTTTCTTGAATTCAAGATGATTGAAGAGCCGGAACTCGAAAAGCGGCTAGGCGCAGCCTATGTGGAATACAGGCAAAAGGTCCCCATGTTCTTCCCGTATCCAGGCCACGGCAAACATTGATGCTCTTGAAAGGACGCTAGCAAATACAAAGCGAGAGTTTGGGAGGTTGGCCTGGATCAATGATAACGGTTTGAAAGGAGGCGTGCGGTTCCCCGTTAATTTTGGCTTCAGATTGTGATACGATAAAGGGAAATAAAAAAAGACCATAGAGAAGGGAAAAGTGTTAAAGGGTAGCTTATACATAAAGTATTTTATTTCATACTCGGCAATGATTCTTGCCGTCGTAATCGGTGGAGGATCACTTCTTCTTTTCGGAGTATTTCTCCTCATCGGACCCATTCCCGTCATTCGCTTTGACTTTTCGGAAAACCAGATTCTGCTTTGGAACGCATCCCTCTCTATCCTGTTCTTCATTCAGCACAGCGGAATGGTACGCACGTCGTTCCGGACTAGGCTCGTTCATATCATACCGCCCCATTACCATCCGGCCATCTATTCCATTGCATCCGGCATTGCACTGTCAATCGCGGTTCTGCTTTGGCAACCGTCGCAAACGGTTATAATTCATACCGAAGGCCTCCTCCGCTTGGTAGCTCAGGCTATCTCGGTCCTTGCCATTATTGGCTTTTCATGGGGGGTGCAGGCGCTCGGAAGCTTTGACACATTCGGACTGGTCCCCATCAAGGTTCATCTGCGCAGCAAGCAACTCCGACCCCCAGTCTTTGCCCTTCGCGGTCCATATCTCTGGGTCCGCCATCCTCTCTACTTTTTCATGATTGTCCTCATTTGGTCGGCCCCTGACGTAGGTTCGGACCGCTTGCTTTTCAACATCCTTTGGACTTTGTGGATCGTCGTCGGCTCATTCCTTGAGGAAAGAGACCTTATCGCCGAATTCGGGGAAAAGTATCACCAGTACCAAAAGACCGTCCCAATGCTTTTCCCGCGGCGGTTTCCTCTGCCCTGGGGAGGGGATAAATGGCTGCCATAGAATCATCTAAGTTTATCATCAATAATATTATACAAATACAAGTCGTTAGTTTCAACCATGATCTTCGTTTATTCAATACGGCTTAAAACGCGCAGGTTCTGAAAATTTATTCCATTGCACAGGTGCAAAATTTAAGGCTTTTTAAATATGATTTAAGAAAATGTATGAAATGATAATAATAGCGTATATTATCTACATGTTAGAAAGCGCATTGCATCTAATAGTAGTGTAGCCGGATTGGAATTGCGGTGAGGAATACCATTTATAAGCAGTTATTAGGAGGTTTCACATTTCCACGATAGAGAAGATACCGAAGGATAATCTTCGGGACGCTGAAGATGAAGGCCGGTGGGGGATTCCGTGAGAGGCAGCAGGCCTTTAAGAGGATCGTGGGGCTTGCTGAAGTTTTTCGATTAGATCACGAATGGCTCGAGCGTCGTTTTTGAGATGCCCATGGCTCACAATGGGGTTGCTTCCTCCCACTGAATCAATCCGGATTTCGGACCATATCAAACCTGTTTGGATATTGACCGAAGCCACTTTGGAGATCGCAATGCTCTCTTCGTTGGAACCGAAGAGTCGTGGCTTAATCCGTGAAACCCGGTTTTGATTTATTTCAATACGTACTGGGAAAAGCAGGTTGCCTGAACTCAACCGGCTGGCGGTGAATACATGGTTATCGTCAACCATCGCTTCCTCCTTTGGTTCGATAATTAAATTGATAAGGCATCGTTTTTCACGGTGAGAGTATATGGGGAAGGACATCGTGTGTCAAGATGAGTTTGACCGCAAATCTGGGATGCGGTATCGGTGATCATCTTCCGGAATAAAAAGACGGATGGTAGGATCTTACCATCCATTTTCCATTTCCCCAAAAAGCGAACTGGGGGGCACGCTTCTTATCTGGCGATGTGTTACCGTTTGAAAGTAAATTACCTTGACAGGAACCATAAATATTTATAGCTTTTCAAGCGGGAAAAGATAATTTCCCCCGCAAGGATTTATTATGAGGAAGTTTAAGCATATCCACTGGGAGTCAAAGTTTTCAGTTCATGTTGACGAGATTGATGCGCAGCATCAGAAGCTGTACGATATCACCAATCGGATGGTGGATATCTACAATAACAATCCTGAAGACTGTTTAAATATCATCCACGAACTCGTTGAATACGCCGTCATTCACTTTCGTACCGAGGAGAGAATCCTGATCAAATGTGAATATTCTGCTTATGAAGAACAGTTTCGTGCCCATGAGAAATTTTATGATAAAGTGGATGTATTACTGCGGGACTTTAAAAGACAAAAAAAAGGATTATCGCTGGATATTGTTACTTTCTTGATTGACTGGATATATACGCACACAACTTCTATGGATTTGAAAATAGGCGAATATATCCTAACATGTGGATATCAGAAATAAATCAAGCGATCTCATTCCGCAAATTTATGACTCAGGTAATTCCTCAGAGGACAACGACACAGAAATTGCTTCCCGTTCAAAGATGAATCCCGAAATTCGCATGACAACCATTCTTCCTGACACTGAATAAATTCGCCATTCACAACATCTTGAACCTTGCAAATGTTTTCAAATCGAAGGGATGATATTTTTCCGGGTGGGGGTGGCACTGGGAAATTGTCTTTAGAAAATATTCAATAATTTTAAATATTGAAGGGATTTTTTGACGTGCCTTCCCCCCATTTTTCCCCCAATTTCTCACCCAGGGGTAGATATAGGATATAAATTCCGTAAATAATCACAAAAAAAGGGTTAACCATTTCATTGGATAACCCCTTGTTTTAATAATTGGTAGCGGGGGTAGGATTCGAACCTACGACCTTTGGGTTATGAGCCCAACGAGCTACCGGACTGCTCCACCCCGCGTCATCCTTTGTTTTCTGCGCTGACCTATAGAGAGAAGACGCTCATTTGTCAAGGATTTATTTCAGGTATGGTCTGCTAAATTGCTTCCAGAACGCTGTAAACATCAAGCCGGCGTTCAATTCCCTTTATGGGAGGCAGGGCAACTATCTCCGCTCGGACGCGCTGTTGAACAAGGCGATAAGTGTCTTCACAGATCAGGATTTGATTCACTTTCGCCAGGCCCTCCAAACGGGAGGCCAGGTTTACGGGCGGACCAAAAACGGTATATTCCTTCTTTCTCGACGAGCCAAAGATCCCGGCCATCGCCACCCCCGTACTGATCCCGATACCGATTCCGATTTGGCGGCCCGACCCGCCCGCCTTCTCGTTCATAATTTCCATCGTTTCTCTCATTTGCAGGGCGCTCATAACGGCCCTGATCGCATCATCTTCATAGGCTACGGGGGCTCCAAAAACGCCCATGATGTTGTCGCCGATATGCTTGTCCAGCGTGCCGTTAAACTCGAAAATGATGTTGTCGAGGGGCGAGAAATAGCGATGGTTCAACATGTCGCCCAAGTCTTCAGGTTCCATTGTTTCCGCCATGGCAGAGAAGCCGCGGATATCAGAAAAGATGACGCTCACCATTTGCCGGCGGGGCCGGATATTATTTCCTTCCCGCTGCAACTCCGTGATGATCTGATCGGAGACAAATTGCTTGAGGCGCTTCTTGAGATTATACTCCCGCACCTTGGCCTTTAATTCGCTATTTTCAAAGGGTTTCGTAAGAAACCCGTCAATCCCGGCATTGACCGCCTCAATCGCGCTTTCCATCGTCGCGTAGCCGGTCAACATGATCCGGGTAATTTCAGGGTTCAGATGGCCGATAGCCGTGAGTGTTTCCAGCCCATTCAAGCCGGGCATCTTATAATCAGAGATTACCGTTTCAATCGCCCGTCCATTGTTACCGACGATATTGATGGCCTGTTCGCCGTTTTCGGCCAGGAGGACATTGTACCCGTCTTTTTCCAAGACCTTGCGCAGAGATCGCCTTACGCCTTCTTCGTCGTCAACAACTATCAGGTCAATCATGCCTCTCTCCTGTGGCAGGGTAGTTCGATGATCATTGCTGTTCCCCTGCCCTCTTCGCTCGTCACATCAATGCTGCCGCCATGCAGTTTAATAATCTCGTGGGAAATATAAAGGCCAAGTCCGGTGCCCTCGCCCACCCCTTTGGTCGTAAAAAAAGGTTTGAAAATATCCTTCTGCTGTGCCGTCGGGATGCCCTTGCCCGTATCCTGGCAGGTGATGACGACGCCATCCCTTTCCTGACAATAACTTGTCGTGAGGGTGATCCTGCCGTGGCCGTTCGGCAGGGACTGGATGGCATTTTTAATCACGTTGATAAACACCTGCCCGAGATTGGCAAAATTTCCTTCTATTACCGGCAGGTTTTCATCATAGTTTTTTTCGATCTCCACGCGGAGATATTTATACTGGCTGTATAGAATCCTCAAGGCGTCATCTATCGCCAGATTTACCAGCACCGGTTCGACGTACACCTGCGTCTGGCGGGAAAGGTCAAGCAAACTCCGGACTATATCCCCCATGCGTTTCAGTTCTTTCAAGGAAAATTTAAGATCATCCACTACTTCAGCATCCGATAACTCCGCCTTCGAGATGGTTTCCAGGCTGCTCTGAATAAGGCTGGAGGCACTGGACAGAGGATTATTCAGTTCGTGAGCGGCGCCGGCTACCAATTGTCCGATAGCGGCCAGACTTTCCGACTGAACTAACTGTTTTTGCGTTCTTTCCTTTTCCTCCAGAGTTTTACGCAGCGACGCTGTTCTTTGCACCACCTTCCGCTCCAGATCAACATTCAATTGCTCGATCTCTTCATAAGCATGGGCATTTTCTATGGCCGTCACGCTTTGATTGGCAATGGTAGTCAAAAGTTCCATATCTTCATGAACAAAGAGTTCCCCTGATTTTTTTTCACCCAGCGCAATCATCCCGACCAACCGCCGGCCGGAAAGCATCGGGATGACCATGGTTGCCTGAAGAAGATTGAAGAATTGAAGGTGCTGCTCCCGGAGTTTATGATCCGGCGTCATCCGCTCCACGGCAATTTTGCTTAAGGGCGCGGCCGTTTCTTCAAGAAAGTTAACTAAGGGATGGTTGCGGTCGAAAGTAATCCCTCCCAGGACATCCTCCCCTGTTTCTTCTTCGCTGTAAGGAATAAAGCGCGCCGTGCCGCTATCATAAAGAAACAGAAAAATGCTGCTTGTCTGCAGGGTTGAGGAAATGGAATGCAGCAAAAGTTCCCTGATCTGGTATAATTTTAAAAGGGTGGCCATTTCACCGCTGATTTTTTTGAGCAATTGCTGGTAATCGTAGCGTCCCCGAAAAAACATATTGTCAATGACCCGCCGCACCTGCTGTTTGATGGGATCAAAGAGGAGCACCATGAGCAAGGCCAGAAAAAAGGGAAGAAAAATGCTGTTTCCCCCGGCGAGCGGCAGGTAACTGTTGATAACATAAATAATGGCAACGTAAAATAACGTCAGCAAGACCGTCAGAATAAAATAGATCGTACCACGACGGATCGCGGCGCCGATATCGAGGAGATCATACTTCAAGACGCCCAGAGCCAGAAAAATCCCCGGAATAAAACTGAAATTGCCGGCCGGATAAATAGCAAAACCCAGGACGGGTAGAATATTTAGAATAAGAAGCACAATACTGAGTCCAATGCCTCCCAGGATGTACTTAATCCTGTTTTTCAGCTCGTTATTCCGGGCCTTCCTGATGGCAAAAAATAAAGTAATAAAACAATAACCTACGGTAAGACCGGCAGCAACCGCAAAGGCGCGATAGATTGGCCCGGCCTGCGCAATGCTGCCAAAACTGTATGTATTTAAACCACTGATAAACAGGGAGGAGGGGGTAAAAAAGAGGAAAACCAAACTGCAGAAATAGGCCAGATACTCCAGCCACTCTCGTCTTTTAATGCCGATAAAGGCATGCACAAACTGGATAAAGACGGGCAGACTGAAGACGAAAAAAAAATAGGTGCCCCTGTCCACTTTAAGGGCCACGCTCTTGTCAACGATCAGGGAAACTAAAGCCACGTCGGCATTTATAAGGGCTCCAAAAAAACATAAGCCCGCAAACAAGGTGTTGGCGGGATTTTTTCTGCCCCGCATCAGCGAGATCAGCGACAGGAAAAAGAATACTAAGCAACCAAGTATGGGAGGAATCGCGTAAGCATACGAAGTGGACAGGTAATGCGGCATGTGCCCGACCCTTCTCCTTCTAACACGCTAACCCCGATAAACGGGGTAAGAAAGCTCACGAAATTATTTCCTGCCAAAAACGCAGAAAATAATTCCTAACTTTCAAAATACAAATACGGCCAAGGCAATGACGGTCGTATATCCCTGATTCTTAACGATGCTGGACTGTGTTATATTGCGCGTGCTGACGATCTTGCCGCTTATTTTAAATATCTCCTTTTTTTCATCCCAACTCTCATCAATATTGAAATCAATACCTAGCGTGGAGGCCAGCATGGCCGCCGCCAGATCTTCCGCATAATCGCCTGCCTGTCTTTCCGTCTGACCGAAGGAATGGTGCTCGCTGATGTAACCGTAGGCATTCTTGTCGGTCGGAATGGCGCATCCCACCGAGGCGGCCAGCAGCCTGCGCGGCTCATTGCTGCAACAGCGGCTGAGCACGCAGTAGGTGATTGCGCCCGGCTGCAATGATTCCAGACCTCGCGCCTTGGATATCACCTTGCAGTGCGGCGGCTGGATGCTGGAAACCTGCACAAGGTTACACTTTTCAATGCCGGCGTCCCGCAGTGCCAGTTCAAAAGAATGGAGTTCCTCCTTGTGGGTGCCCACGCCTTTGGTAAAAAACATCATTCTGGGAACAAATACGCTCAATTTCCCCCATCTCCTTATATGTTAACTGTATCCGGCGTCAAATAGCCCATCAGACGATAGACCAGCTTGGCCGCCAGAAAATCGGGGGCCACCAGGCCGGGCACAGGCGCCAATTCGACCACATCAAAACCCCTGATCCGGCGCCGCCGTGATAACTCCCTCAACAGGCTTATAACATCCCTCCAGGCCAGCCCGTCCGGCTCCGGCGTTCCTGTAGACGGCATGATAGCCGGATCGAAAACATCCAGATCTATAGTTACATACACATCACCGGATAAATATTCAAGAACCTTTTCCTGCCAGCTCTTATCAGCGCGAATAGCATCAACAGTCAAGGTCCGCACCGTGCCGGCAGCCATAAAAACGGCCTCTTCGACACTCATACTCCTGATGCCAACCTGCACCAGCGGGCATATTTCGACAATCCGGCGGGCCACAGCAGCGTGACTGTAAGGACTGCCCTGATAGGAATCCCGGAGATCTGCATGGGCGTCTAATTGCAGGACCGATAGCGCCGGATATTTTTCCTGCATAGCCTGCACCGCACCAAGAGATATACTGTGCTCGCCTCCCAGCATGACGGGAATTTTACCATGCACAAGGACGCGGGTTATCTGCTCGCGTACCGAGGCAACCATTTCCTCGGGACCACGGGCATCCGCCGCCAGGGGGACAAGGGTATGGATGCCGGCCAGATAGGTTTCTTGTCTCAACTCCTCATCATAGAGCTCCATATTCGCCGAGGCGTCCAGTATAGCGCCCGGACCACGTCGGGAACCGGACTGATAGGTAGACGTCAGGTCATAAGGAACGGGGACGACCACGAATTTTGCGTCTGCCAGGGATGAATGGGAATCTATGCCGCCGTAATTCATATTTATCTCACTAACATACTCACGTCTATCTGTCCAGTTCTACGCTCAAAAGCGCTTCTGCGGCAGCCGGAAAGTAGAGAGGGTAAAATTGCCGTCCTCATAGCAGAGATAAGAGTAGTGCCGCACCCAATCGCCCAGAAGTACCAGTGTCCTTGGGGCGCCGTTTACCGTAGATGTTTCCAATAGATGCCGATGGCTGTGTCCCAGGATGACGGCATCAAAACCTTCCCTGAATTTCCTTTTGGAAAATCTGCGCATTTTCTTCGCCAGGGCATGGGTAGTTTCTGCCGTCAACTCTTTACTCGCCCGGGAACTCACCTGGGCAATTCTCCAGAGTAATGCGATGGGCGTGGCCCGTTGCAGTTTGTATAAAAAACTGCTCCGGAGAAATTTTCTCAGCAGCAAATACCTCCGGTTGCGTTCGTCAACCGTGTCACCGTGAGAAATTAGAACACGACGACCTTCCAGATTGATAGTAGCCCAATCCGTTATCACCTCCACCCCCAACTGGCGCGCAAAATAATCGGCCAGAAAGAAATCATGATTTCCTTCGCACAGGTGGAGCCTGATGCCGCGCTCTTTCAGCTCCGCCAGCATTTCCACGATGTCCCGGAATTCCGGGTAAATGAAGCCTCCGGCGGAAAACCAGAAATCAAAAAAGTCCCCCAGGATATAAAGGTCATCAACGTCGGCTATGTTTCCCTGCCGGCCTTTAATATCACCCTGTCCGAGACTTGCTTTACCGTTCCCGTTAGTCTTTCCACGCAGGGAGCCCAGAAATTTCACGAGGTTCTGGTAACCATTCGTCTGTCGCGTGCGGAGATGGGCATCGGATATAAACAATATCTTCATGTTACAGGCAACCTGCTGAATTAGTAGATTTTTACCGAGATGCGTAAAACATCATCCAAGGTCGGCATCACATAGCATAAAAAGGCCGGCATCAAAAGACAAAAATAAAGCGATTGACCAAATACATAGCAATAACAAGGGAATCATCGCTTACTTAAGTTATTGATGCCCAAGCGCATGGGAACCATTACCGTAAGCAGGCAGAGCAATAAAACCAGCGCAAAGGAACCGATGAGCCACAGCCATTGCATAAAACTCATGGCATGGCCCCGGACTCCGGCCATGAAGAAGGTATAGACGGGACCGGCCTCCAGGACAATGACAAGACCGATAAAACCGGCGCTGAAAAGCATAAAAAGCAGCCCCCCGAAACTTGTTACGGCCTGAGCGGGGTTTTCCGACCTGAAATCAGGATACATAGCGCCCAATCCCACCCCCAGGGCGACAATCCCCGGCACCATAAGCATGATGGTCGCCGTGGAGAGCCACATCATGAATACCGTCACATGCAGCAGGATATTGGTGGCCACGATGAGAATCTCGGCCAGCACCAGAAGAGGGACATAATATACAAAAAATTTTATCCAGAGGAAGGAGCGGATGGAAATCGGCGCGGCTCTCACAATCCAGAAGGATTCACCTTCAAGGCTTACGGCCGGAAAAACAAACCGCGCCGCCACTGCCGTCAGGACAAAGGCCGCCAGGCCCATATTCAAAAAGGCAATAACGTTCTGCAGGTAAATGGTCTTGAGTGGAGATTTATCGAGAGGCAGGACGGAAAAATTGTACACATAGATCACAATCAGCGCCGCCAGCAGTAGAAGCTGCGGCCACTGGGTCTGATCCCGAAAAAAGGTCTTTATCTCCTTGATGATGAAGGCCCGGGGCGCTTGGGGCAGCATTTTGACGAGGGTGGACAAGACTCCCGCTTTACGTCCCGAATGGACTTTAATGAGCTTCTCCGGGGCTGTCTGGGCCTTGGAAAAGCCGGTAAAGTAACATCTTTGGGCCGTCCAGTAGGCGATGAAAATCAAGGTTATGGCAAAACTCCACGCCAGAGAAAGGTGAAAAATACCGGCCTTCATATTTCCCACCAGAGCGGCGTGCAGACCGTCGTAAACCCAGGTGGTGGGCAGAAATGGCGAGGCGGGCGTGGAAAGGGAGCGGAAATACAGCAAGACGGAGGCAAAGGCCTCCGGGTCCACAAACTGCTCGGGCCTCATCAAACGAAAGGCCACAATGAGAATCAGGAATAAAATCAAGCCGAGAAAAATCAAAAGTGATCTTATCCTGCCAGCCGGCAAAAGCAGTCCGGCAATCATAACGCACCAGGAACTCAGGGCGGAGGCAATCAGGCAGAGTGGTAGCAGCGCCAAAATAACGGTGGCATAAAATGAAATACCCCCCTCATAAACGATTCCGTACGACAGGAACACCGGCAGACTGTAAACGATGACCATCCAGGAACTGTCAATAGTGCTTTCCACAAAGCGGGCCAGAAATATCTTGGCCGACGGCAAAGGCAGGGAATGCACGAGGATCAGGTCGCGACTTATGTATAATTTGGCCAAAGAGGTGATAATACCGCTGAAGATCAGGAGGGCAAAGAAGGTCATCAGGATCATGGCCAGGAGTTTATAGGCCAGAATATCGCCGAACTCTTCCACGCCTTGAAAATATTTGAGGATACGGTAAAAAACGAGAAAGGCGCCGGCCCAGAAAGCCAGACCAATGGTACCCATCAGCAACCATTGCGCATGGCGATTGCGGGATGATTTCCCGGACCGGCCTTTCTGGAAGGCCCAGTAACGTGGCTTGAGCAGGACGATCAATTCTCTCATGCCGGAATTTGTTCCTCCGTAAGCTTCAGAAAGACCGCCTCCAAATCCGCATCCTCAAAGCCGGCCGTCTTCTGGAGATCGTTTGTTGTTCCCATTGCAATTACAGCGCCGCGATTAATAATGCCGATGCGGTCGCAGATGTCTTCGGCAACCCCCAGACTGTGCGTGGACATGAAGATCGTTTTGCCTTCCCGGGCCTTGCTTAGCAGCAGGTCCTTCACCATTCTGATGCCCGTGGGGTCCAGGCCAACCATCGGCTCATCAACGATAATCACGCTGGGGTCATGCAGCAGGGCCGCGGCAATGATCAGGCGTTGCTTCATGCCGTGGGAATAGCTTTCTATCAGCCCATCCGCCCAGTCCCGCAGGGAAAACATCTGTAAAAGTTCCATCGCCTCGGCGCGGATTCTATCGTCTTGCATACCGTACAGATCAGCAGAAAACCTCATGAACTCCCAACCCGTCAATTTTTCGTAGAGAAAGGGCCGGTCGGGGATAAAGCCGATCCTTATCTTTGCTTTTTCCGGCTCCCTGGCCATATCAATCCCGTCAATCAGGACCGTTCCTGCCGTCGGCGCCAGAACCCCTCCCATGATGCGGATAGTCGTTGTTTTGCCGGCGCCGTTGGGACCGATAAAACCGAATATCTCCCCGGCAGCGACAGAGAGGTTGATGCCGTCCACGGCCCAGAAACGGCCATACTGCTTTTTGAGATTTGCCAATGTTATCATCTTGTTACTCCGCTATCGGCATTATTTTTCGAGGTGTGATAGGAAAGGTTCACAATTTTCAGATTCAACCGGCCGACCAGTCCCAGGAGGTCCATCTGTCGCTCGGCCGGGCCACGGACAAATCTGATGTGCGTAACATCGGCGGGCATCTGCCCGAATACGGCATCGGCTGTCACCCAGCCATCCCCCAGATACAAGGCGTTCCAGGCATGGTAGTAAAACCTCCCGCGCAGATAAACGAGTCCCGCCTCCACCTCGGCCGGAATGCCGGCGGCGCGCGCCAAAGCCGCCAGCAGCACGGCATGCTCGTTACAGTCGCCCACCAGATTCTTCAGGGTCGAAAGGGCATCCGGAACGGACAGTACGGGCCTTTTCTTGACATTCCGGTACACCCAGTTCACCAGCTTTTTTGCCTTTTGAGCATCGCTGTCGTCGGCAGAAACAATTTCTTTTACCTTGGCTACTATCAAGGGGTGGTCGCTCTGAATTAGCGGGCTGGTCTGAAGCGACGCATGCAGCGCCGTCTGACCCGGCCTGATTGTTCCCTTGCCGCTGACGACAGGCAGTGATTCCCGGCGTATTATCAGGATGTCTTTTTGCAGGGACTGCCGGTCGCCAGTAAGAAAAAAATCCCCTTCACCCAAATTACCCAGCCGCACCTGTAATTCCTGCACTGACGCGGGATCGGCAATTGATTTATTGGCCGGGATAGAGGCCAGCGCCGTTAAGTCGGCGCTTCCCGCGCGATCAATTCCCGCCAGGGCCTCCTGCCGGCTGGCCTTTTCCAGGGTAATGCCCAGGATGCCCTTTTCCCGGATAACGACGCCATCCTCATCCAACCAGGCAAATTGCCTGGCGCCCATGAAGTCAAGTTTGAATTTCCGGGTCCGCTTTTTCTGGCCCTGATGCAGGATGGTCTCGTCAATATCAGCTCGCGTTACCACCACCGGCCGATTGCCCATCGTTACAGGGTCAAAGACTTGAAAAACTCGCTTGGCGCCGGGTTTCAGATCAGTCATACGCGAAGTTTCATACAGACCAGCCGCCAGACGCAGCGGTTCCTGAAGAACGATTTGGAGTTTCTTTTCTTCCCCCGGTGCACCGGCCTGCAAGGTAAGAATATTGCCCTGGACAGAGCCCCGGGCGACAAAGCGAAACAGGCTGGAATCAAGACCAAAATTGAAGGATGTCAAGTCCATGCGGTGATCGAGGTCTCCCCCGGTGTAGAAATGCAAGGCCTGCGCTACACCCATCGTATTGATGTGCAGCAGGACTTTCTCGCTCAAACGATAACCTGTCGCCGTAGGCTGAAGGTTGCGATGCGCATAGCCAATTTTCCTGCCGGCCTGGGAAATGATCAACCAGGTTTCCCGGGCAGGAAGGGCATTAACTTTCTTGACAACTTGGCTTTCCACGGCGGGAGTTCCATCAAAGAAACCAAGGCGAAAAGTTAGCAGCACGCAAAATAATAAAGCAATCGCTCCTCCGACAATCGGATACCCATTTTCTTTAAGGTTAATCTTCATCTTCGTCTTTATTATGCCCAAGAATAGCAACAGAATCTCACACGAGACGGGAAGCTTATTTTCGACTTTTTACAAAGCCATCAAATAATTTCTCTGACCCTGGCTACGGCCTGGGCCAGATTTCCCGGATTGGGTCCGCCCGCTTGTGCTAGGTCGGAACGTCCGCCGCCGCTGCCACCTACCAGCGGGGCCAGTTCCTTGATGATTTTTCCGGCCTGGTAACGCCCCGTCAAATCGCTCGTGACCAAGCACAGCAGCATGGCCTTGCCGTTGCTTTGGCTGCCCAAAAGGATGATGCCCGAACCAAGCTGATCACGCAGCTTGTCGCCCAAATCGCGCAGCGCCTTGGGATCAGGCGCTTCTACCACGGCCGCCAGCACACGGACACCGTTGATATCCATTGCCTGGTCGAGCAGGTCGGTCGAGTCCTGGGCGGCCATTTTCCCCTTGAGCGCGGCTATCTCCTTCTCCAGATCACGTTGGCGCTGGAGCGTTTTTTCAAGCCGGTCGGCTACCTCAAAGGCGCCGGACTTCAACAGATTGGCGGCACTCTTTAATTCGTCCGTCAGCTTGCCGACGTACTCGATGGCCGCCCGGCCCGTCACCGCTTCAATGCGCCGCACGCCAGCGGCAATGGAGGATTCGTGAGTAATTTTGATGAACCCGATATCGCCTGTCCGGGAGGCATGGGTGCCGCCGCAGAGTTCCTTGCTGATCTCGCCCATGGCAACCACCCGGACCACGTCGCCGTATTTTTCGTCGAACACGGCCGTCGCCCCCGTCTGGACAGCCTCCGCAATCGGCAGGACGCATGTGCTGACCGGGAAGTTCCCCCGGATAAAATCGTTGGCCAGTGTTTCGATGCGCCTTAAGTCTGCTTCCTCGATGCGCGAAAAATGGGTAAAGTCGAAGCGTAGCCGTTCGGCATTGACGAGCGATCCTGATTGCTTGACATGATCGCCCAGGACGGTCTTGATGGCGGCCTGGAGGATGTGGGTAGCAGAGTGATTGGCCTCGATGGCCCGCCTGTTTTCCACATCCACCTTGAGCAGCGCTCCATTGCCTACCTGCACGGTTCCTGATTGCACGGTGCCGATATGGGTTATAACGTCCTCCAGGGGGCGCTTCGTGTCGCTGACGGCAAAGATAAAAGCGCCGCCATCTCCTGCGATGACACCCCGATCCCCCACCTGTCCGCCCTTTTCTCCGTAAAAAGGCGTCTCGCCGGTAATGATCTCGCCTGCTTCTCCGGCATTCAACGCCTGTACTGGCTGACCTTTCTTCAGGATGGCCAGCACCCGCGCTGAGGCCTCCGTGACCCCTTCATATCCCACAAAGGCGGCGCCGATCCCCTGTCCCGAGAGTAGCTGATAATTTTCCGCCACCGTCTCTTCGCCGCTGCCTTTCCAGGATTCCCTGGCCCTGACGCGCTGAGCCTCCATCGCCAGTTCGAAGCCCTCCATATCAATGGCAAAGCCATCCTTCCGGACGATGTCGGCAGTCAGATCCGTGGGGAATCCGTGGGTGTCGTAGAGCTTAAAGACGATCTCGCCCGGGATGATGTTTTTTCCCGCGCGGCGCAGGATATCAACTTCCTCGGCGAGAATTTTCAAGCCGCTGTCCAAGGTTTCAATGAACCTCTGTTCCTCGTTCAGCACTACTTTTCTGATGTAAGCTTCCTTGTCGGCCAAGTCGGGATAGGCGACCTTCATCACTGCGATAACCGCCTGACACACCTCATTCAAAAACGGTTTATTGAGCCCCAGAATCTTTCCGTGCCGCGCCGCCCGCCGCAAAATCCGTCTCAGGACGTATCCCCGGCCCTCGTTGCTGGGCAGGATGCCGTCGCCGATGAGAAAGGTGACGGCCCGGACGTGGTCGGCAATAACGCGCATGGAGATGTCCGCTTCCTCGTCCTGCTTATACGAACGGCCGCTGAGGCGACTGATGAAACCGATGATATCCTGGAAGACGTCGGAGTCGTAATTGCTTTTCCGGTCCTGCACGACGGCAGCCAGTCGTTCGAGCCCCATCCCGGTGTCAATATTCGGTTTCGGAAGCGGTATCAGTTGTCCCGCACTGTCCCGGTTAAATTGCATGAACACAATATTCCAGATTTCGAGGTAACGGTCGCAATCGCATTCGATGTTGCAGCTATCCAGTCCGCAGCCTGTTCCTTTCCCCTGGTCGTAAATGATTTCGGAGCAGGGGCCGCAGGGACCCGTGTCGCCCATCATCCAGAAATTGCTGGCCTCTCCCATCCGCACGATGCGCTCCACCGGCAGACCGATTTTATCATGCCAGATTTGAAATGCTTCCTCATCGTCCCGGTAAATCGTAATCCATAATCTTTCCTTATCCAGACCGATCACTTCCGTCAGGTATTCCCAAGCCCAGGCAATGGCCTCATCCTTGAAGTAATCGCCGAAAGAGAAGTTGCCTAACATCTCGAAAAAGGTGTGATGCCGCGCCGTTACGCCCACATTTTCCAGGTCGTTGTGCTTGCCGCCGGCCCGGACGCACTTTTGCGACGTGACCGCCCGCCGGTAACCGCGGTCTTCCAGGCCCAGAAAAGAGTTTTTGAACTGCACCATGCCGGCATTCGTGAAAAGGAGCGAGGGATCATCCTTCGGAATCAGCGCTGAACTGCTGACCCGCGTGTGGCCCTTGCCTTCAAAATATCTTAAGAAACTCTCCCTGATTTCACTCCCCGTCATCTACCGTCTCCTCCCCGCTTATGGCCAGCACCTCAAAAATCAAGCCTGGCGGGAAACCTTTACCCATCAGGCTCTGTAATAGTCTTTTCTTTTCCAGGTTGTTTTCAGGAACGTATGTACGCCCCTTGCCTTTCTTCCCGAGCAGTTGCATGACTGCTGCTCGCTCTGTCAATTCTTCCCGTGCCAGGGCAAGGGCAGACTCGATGAGTTCCCGGGAAATACCCTTGGTCTTCAAACTGATCGTTATCCGCCGGTCCCCCCAGAGCCTGCTGACGGCAAGTGATCTGGCCAACTGCCCGGCAATGACTGCGTCGTTTAAATAACCCAGCTCCTGGAACCGGTGCGTGACGGCCTCCACCACGGACCCGTCGTACCCCTTCCGCCGGAGCTTCAACCGGAACTCCTTTTCGCTCAGCGGCCGGGCCGCCAGGATGCGATAGGCATAGCGCGTGGCTTTCTCCGTGGTAAGCTCGTCCATCAATTTATATCCCCGATAGAAGCACTCGGGGATGACGACAATTCGCTAAAGTCATCCGGGTTGCTCTGCCTGTTTGGGTTTCAAGGACAATTTTTCCCGCACCGCTTCCTCGATACCCTTCAGAATATCCTTGTTTTCCTTGAGGGCGATCTTGGCATTATCCCTGCCCTGCCCAAGTCTTTCGCCTTTATAGGAATACCAGGAGCCGCTTTTTTCCACGATGCCGTTATCGGCGGCGAGATCGAGGAGGTCGCCTTCTTTTGAGATGCCCTCGCCGAAGATGATATCAAACTCCGTTTCCCGGAAGGGCGGCGCGACCTTGTTCTTGACCACCTTGACGCGGGTGCGGAAACCGATCACGTCCTGTCCCTGTTTAAGGGCGCTCACTTTTCTGATATCGAGGCGCATGGTGGAATAGAATTTCAAGGCATTGCCGCCGGTAGTCGTCTCCGGGTTCCCGAACATCACCCCGATTTTCATGCGCAACTGATTGATAAAGATCACCGTAGTCTTCGATTTGCTGATGCTGCCCGTCAGCTTGCGCAGCGCCTGGGACATGAGGCGGGCCTGCAGGCCCATCTGGGCATCGCCCATATCGCCTTCCAGTTCGGCTTTCGGCACCAGAGCGGCCACGGAATCCACCACGAGCACATCGAGCGCTCCGCTCCGGACCAGTGTCTCGGTAATTTCCAGGGCCTGCTCCCCCGTGTCGGGCTGCGAGATGAGCAGATCGTCGGTGCTGACGCCGATCTTGCGCGCATAAGTGACGTCGAGGGCGTGTTCCGCATCAATGTAAGCCGCCAGACCGTTCATTTTCTGCGCCTCCGCCACGATGTGCAAGGCGAGGGTGGTCTTGCCGCCCGACTCGGGACCGTAGATCTCGATAATCCGCCCCCGCGGCACGCCGCCCGTACCCAGGGCAATATCCAGGCTGAGGGCGCCCGTCGGTATGACCGGGATATCGGAAATCTGTTCGCCCCCGCCCAGCCGCATGATCGCCCCCTTGCCGAACTGCCGCTCGATCTGGGTAATGGCCAATTCTATCGACTTTTCTCTATCATCTATTGCCATGCCTTACCTCCCTGAAACCGTTAATTGTTACATGTTAAGATTTAAGCTCTCACCAAAAGGGAACCTTGCCAGTTCAGTATAAACAGCCCCCTGCGGTGTCAAATCACTTTGGAAAAGTACCAGGCCGTCGGCGCGGAAGCTTCCGGCCGACCAATCGCCTGCCAGCGCCATGAACTTGACCGGGTCTCCGTCCAGGCGGGATGATTTAATCCTGCCGATGGTCAAATGGGGCCGGAATGGCCTGTCTTCCTTGGCAAAACCGCAATTCGCCCACCCCTGCTCCAGGTTCTTATGGAAGGTTACCAACGGTGCCGTCTCGCCTGAAAGGCCGATCCATAAAACCCGAGGGCGTTGCAGCGAAGGGAAAACGCCCAACTTTTTAACGGCCAACTGCAAGGGGGCCAGAACTGCGCTGTGTTGCTCGGCCACCCGGGAAAGGGCGATAATATCATCTCCCGAAACATTGCCGAAGAATTTCAAGGTCAAGTGGATGCTTTCCGGCTTTAACCAGCGGATATCAAAGGGACAGGAGCGCTTCAACTTGTTTTGGATATCAGCTATTGTCTGCCGGATTTCCGCCGGAAGTTCTATGGCCAGAAAGGTCCTTAGGGCTTTGTCATTGCTCATGATCCAATCCGTCTGTCAAATAATTTTTTAGCATCATAAGCGCCCACTGGGAAGAAATGACCTTGTTGCGCCGCCTGTCCCAGCGGAAAGAAAAGTTACGGCAAACAGTCTTTTTTGCATCGGCCAACGCGATGAAAACCGTGCCGACGGGTTTGGCTTCCGTGCCGCCGTCCGGCCCGGCGATACCCGTGATGGCTATTCCCAGATCGGTGCGCGCCATTTTTCGGACCCCTTCCGCCATCAGCACCGCCGTCTCTTCGCTTACGGCGCCGTGCTGCTCGATAACCTCCGGCGGCACCAGGAGCAGCTCTTCTTTGGAGGCATTGCTGTAAGTGACGAGGCCCCGTTCAAAGAACGCCGAACTCCCCGGCACATTGGTCAGCCGGTCGGCCAGCAAGCCCCCGGTACAGGATTCTGCCAGAGCCAAGGTCAATCTCTGCCGACCGAGCAAGGCCGCCACCACCCCTTCCAGAGTCTCCTGATCATAGGCAAAAATGCGGTCGGAAAATCGCTGGACCACCTCGGCCTCGGCCAGTGAGATGGCTTCCGCAGCCTTGATCCGGTCCTGATGCCGTGCCGTAAGCACCACCTCAAGTTGTGGAAATCTTGGATAAAATCCCACCGTGACGCCCATTTCCGCGAAGGGCACATGTGAGAGCTCCTCATCCACGGCTGATTCCGACATACCTGATAGCTTGATGATCCGTGTCACCACCTGGACATCATCGGCAGCTTTGCGCCGGAAATGCGGGATGACGCCATCCAGCAGCATCTTTTCCGCCTCCGAGGGAACGCCCGGCATGACGGCGATGATCTTGCCGTTTTCTTCCAGCGCAAATCCCCAGGCCGTTCCCACCCGGTTTTCAATTGTTGCCGCGCCTTCCGGAAAAAGGGCCTGCTTCGCGTTATTCTCCGTCCACTTCAGGCCGCGGCCGGTCATGCGGGCCTTGACATGCTGCAAGACCGCCTCATCCATGATCAGTTGCCGCCCGAAGGCCCGGGCAATGGCGGCCGTGGTAATATCATCGGCGGTCGGTCCGAGGCCGCCCGTCACGATCAGGCCGTCGGCCGGACCCAGCAGATAATCAATACCGCTCTTGATGGCATCGTCGTCGTCGCCAACCGACAGCATCGCCGTGATCTGCCAACCCAGCCGGTAAAGGTGACGGGCAATGAAGTTCGTATTCGTATCCTGGGTCTTGCCACTGGTCAGTTCGTTGCCTATGGTCAGTATGCCGATTCTCATTCATCACCTTTATATTACAGAAAATTTTGTCAATACTTGGAGCATTAAATTACTATAGATGCCGGCCATGACATCATCCCCCACCACGCCGTACCCGCCGGGCAGTTTATCCTCCAGGAGACGCACGGGAAAGGGCTTCAATATATCGAAAAATCGGAATAAAATAAAACCAATAATAACGGCGGGGATTGTGGCCGGCACATAAAGCATGGTCCACAGCAAGCCCGCCACTTCATCAATCACGATGCACGGGGCGTCCTTCTGACCGAAGATAAATTCCGCCTCCCCGGCCACATAAACAGCGACTGCCGTGAAAACCAGCAGGAAAACAGGGTATGCCGGCCCAGGAAGGAAAGCCAGCAGAAAATACAGCAGGATGCCCGCCATGGTCCCCGCTGTTCCAGGCGCCACAGGCGCGTAACCGCTTCCACAGCCGGTAGCCAGTAACTTGATGAATTTCTTTTTCAGAATGTTTCCCCCTGGATAAATTAATAGAAATCATCCATCTATATATAAAAATAGCGGGGCAGCCACCAATTGCCATGCAGCTCATCCATTATTAGTGGCTGTCCCTGATTAGCCAGATTCACCGGTATCTTCTTCCTTCACAGTATTTCTCCATAAACTCCGTCGTAATTCTACCCAATTGTTCATCGAGAATGCCATACACCTTGCTCACAATTGGCGCCGGGACGTCACCATAAAATGCCTGGGCGATGCCGCCCGTAATGCACGCCAGGGTATCGGTATCTCCGCCCAGCGACACTGCCGTTCGGATGGCATCCTCAAAATCGGTTGAATCAATAACTGCGCGGATTGCCTGGGGAACTGTCCCCTGCGACGATACATCAAACGTATAAATCGGGCGGATATCATCCACGTGCCTGCTCAAGTCATATTGAAATCTTGTTTCGATAAACTCCCTGATCTCAATTTTGGACTTTCCCGTCCGGGCGAGAAATATCGCTGCCGCAGTTGCCTGTCCTCCCTTGATTCCTTCCGGATGACTGTGAGTGATTGCGGTGAACTCTGCCGCCCTCTGCAAGACGGTATCGAGATCGTTGTAAGCATATCCGGCAGGACTGATGCGCATGGCCGCACCATTCCCCCAACTGTTATATGGCCCTGCCTCTTCGCTCTGCGCCCATCTGCGGAAACTGCCCCCATATCCGCCATTAGGATACAAATAGTAGAATTTCTTCAGATTATCAACATAGCTGGCCCCCGTCAGAATCGAGTCTGCCAAGGCGATGGTCAGAATAGAATCGTCCGTGAAATGGCAACGGGGCGAGAACAAGTCAAACTGCTTGGTCTTGATATTATCCCATTCATAGACTGAACCGATGATATCGCCGGCTATCGCGCCAATCATGTCATATTCCTTTCGGGGAAGCGTCCCATTCCTGAGACGGTTTTCATATGCCCCCTCCTCCTTGCACCGATTGAATCACCCATAATTCAGATTCCCCATTGGGCAACAATCGGGGACGGGTTCACATTTTACTTTTCTTCATCATTTGTGGTGATTAGCGCTGCTGCCGACCAATCCCTTGTTTTTTCAAGAAAGATATCTGCCATTCCCGCAGTGTAGGGTACGGGATCAATCACAGCACCTATCGAGCTATCTTCAAGAAGAGGCTGGAGATCTTCGGGATCATCAGGGATAATATTGTCAGAGACTATTCTGTATATGTTTTCATAATACATCGCCATCGCCTTTAGCCAGGTACTATCGTTGAAAGCGATATACGGATAATACAATGCATTATTCAACATCTTGCCCTCTCATCTCTATGGATCCAACGACAAAATCAGCGGTGAGCGTAGCGCGTCCGCTGGATTGTAATGTTGGCCTATGTCAGTTTCTTCTTTGTGGGTTTGACTTCATACAGCGATTGATCTTCCCTAACCACACAAGCCTGTTCAGCAGTGACCTTTTCGAAGAGGAGCTTGGCGTTTGAAAAAAAATCAGATGTTTCTGCTTTCAGATATCTCGCCGCCATCCTACAATATTGTGGATCAATTTCAACACCGATACTGTTGCGGTCTGTTCTCAGGGCCGCAACCATCGTCGTCCCTGAACCAGAGAATGGATCAAGCACTGTGTCTCCAGTGAAGGAAAACATCCGTACCAAGCGTGTAGCCAGCTCTAAAGGAAACGGTGCAGGATGTTGCTTGGTCGAAGCTCCGGTCATATTCCAGATTTGCTGAAACCAGCGGCCAAACTCCTCTTTGCTTATTTTGCTTGCTCCACGCTGTGACTCCGTCGGTTTTCGATATCCACCAGGCTTCCTCTGCATGAGGATAAATTCCATATCATTCTTGATAATTGCATTCGGTTCGTAGGGTTTACCAAGGAACTTGGAGCCGTTTAAAACTTCGTAAGAAGCATTGGCAATCTTGTGCCACACAATAGGATTGAGATTATCAAAACCAATACGCCGGCAAATAACGCAGATGTCGGCATGAAGCGGAAAGACGAGGTGCCGCCCGAAATTACGACGAGCCACACAGACATCTCCGACAACACAAACCAAACGACCACCCGGAACGAGTACACGGAATATGTGACGCCAAACTTTTTCCAACTCTGTGAGGAATGCTTCGTAGTCTTGAACATGGCCGAGTTGATCAGGGTTCTCATTATAACGCTTGAGGTTCCAATAAGGGGGAGATGTGACAACGAGATGCACCGATTCATCTTCCAAGAAAGATAAGTCCCTTGCATCACCGTTAATCAGTCTGTGGAATGTGGGCTGCATGAGTTCACAGGAAAGTCGCCACATGGGCAACAAGAATTCTTGCAAAACGGTCGACAGACAAGTCATCCGCAGGCGTCTTAAATATACCATTGAGACCGTCTTGAATGGATGAAGAAATGAAAGCAGAGGAAGTGTAGTGACGTTCTAAAACAAGTTTTCTACAAAAAAACTCGTACCTTCGCATGTACGATGCACCAATGAACTCAGGAAATACCTTGAAGTGCGGCTCTTTGACACTGACAGGACGGTTGGATGCCTCACAATCTTCAAGCATAAAAAAATAGCCGAGAAACGGATGTGGACTATCAAGAAATGCTCTCTCGCGGAAAGCCGTCCAAAGGTCAAGGGCACTACCCATTGCTTCTTCCGTTCTGTTGTTGAAGTTGTTGCCAAAAGACGGCCCCACTTGGGATTTAGCTTCAATGGCGGCAATCAATGTTTGATCGCGGATGACTAACAGGTCCCATTCTTTGGTTGGGCGGAAAAAGCCGGGCAGCTCAACAGTCTTCTTCTGAAATACATAGCGGAGGGGGATTCCGGCTTGTGTGATGAGTTCGGTGAATAAGTCAATAAAGCCATCCATCTGAGCACCACCGGTGACGGCACTACGGAGACCCTGATCGGCCTTTCCGCCCGTCTCCTGTTTTTGCCTTTGGGTCGCCCTTGTCTTCCAGTAGTGGGCTACCGCTTTTGCGGTTCGATTGTCTATTTGGGTCATACTTATGTGAGAATTCATTATCATTAATGTTTATCAAGTTTCACAATGATATACCAGCTTATTATTTAGGCTAACGCAATGCATCAGCGGCGCGGGCAACAGCCTGCGTCCGCCTGGATGCGCTGGTTATATTCATGGATCTGTTTTCTCAATATAATCTTCCCCAACCCCGACGGCATCAAACAGGCTTTGAATCGTGTACGAGGCGTCATGTTCATACCTGTTTACAGCGTCTAGAAGGGTACGCCATGCCATTTTGTAAGCCTTGGCTCTACGAGAAGGCATTAGGAAAGTTAATAGTGCTATACATAAGGCTGACAGCCATGCCAGACTATCGATAGCGTATGGGACTGTTTGTAATATCTTGGGATTCGATGCGACAGAAATCGCAGACATTGTTCCGCCTACACCGAGCAAGTAATGAACAACCCACCATTTGTGAAAATATCCATACCAAGCCTTAACCAGCTTTGACACTTCTTCTGGAACTTCTCGCTTATCCATGTTTTCCTCTTTTTGAATATAACGGGGCGCTCACCGGCTGGCGGAAGCGAAGCTGAAGCCAGTCCGCTGTGCAGCGCTATGTTGGGTGCCTCTTCTCAGTGCCAGCGAGTCACGCCGGGCACCTCCCTATAAAGTCTCTGACGCCCATATGCATTAGATTTACCTGCTCCTTGGTGCAGCTCGCGTATTGGCCATGCGCAGCTTTATTCCTCAAATCGAGCCATGCGGTAACATTCTTCTGGTCGAGCTTGCCATACACGCCAGCCGCGCACAGGTCACTATTCATTTGTTCTGCCTTCTTGGGCCTTTCGACAGCGCCAGAACGAATAGTTGCGTCAATACCGCTCTTAGTGCAAAGATTCCTTAAGTGAGACTCAAGGGCGCTACCAGCGACTACTGCTGACGGGTCTTTGTAGCCCTCATCAAGAAGGTGGTCAGCCATTTCGATGAAGTCGTCAAATATCTCGCCATGAATCAGCTCGCTGACGTTCTGCAGATAACCTGAAGCGATGCTAACGCGGAGGGATTCCACTACACCAAGGAGACGTTCGAGTGCATACTCTTCGGCATAGGATCCCGAAAGAATTTGTTCTGCTATTCTGGCATGAGTTGAGTCTATAGGATCAATCCGAGAGATAACGGCTTGGCACATTGCCATAAGTTGCTGCATGCGGCGCGGAGACAGGCTCGGTTCCATTTCGTTAAATCCAAGTTCCTCTGCGGCTTTGAGCACAGCGTCAATTTGCCCCAACAGACTCTTAGTGTAGGACGGGTTCATTCCACCTCCATTAGCACACCTGATTGGCTGTTTCTATGCACCCAACGAAAAGCTAAGCCGGAGCAGCTCCGCGGGCTGCGATCGGCTTGAGCAGCTTGTTGTGCGATTCTTTCACCAGTACCTTGCTTTCAAATATGCCAGCCATGATTTCGTATCTGGGATGTTGCGGGCATCCTTCAGCATTTCGCATGGGTCGCATGAAATGTACTTCGCCGGCGTCTTCAGTATTTTCTGCCATGCGTCGTGAATGTTCCGACCGCTGAGACCTGGTGTTGTGATGGTCTCTTTGAGGTCCTTATTTTGTTTGGGTATGATATGAACATTCACACACCGACTACAGTCCAGTTCTCTGTGCTTCTCAAATTGCCAGGCAAGAAGGGTCTGCCTCATCATCTGGTAAAAGGGCTCAAAGTAGAGTGATCGAGGGTCCAAGTTAGGAACAAATGGTCCCTCCGTGCTTGTAATCAGTGGATCGTAGACACCAGCTCGCCGGAGAATGTAAAGGTCTTCTATTGCATAATACTCAGTGTATTTCCATTCCAACAGAAAGAGCACTCGTTTCTTGTCAGCGGTTGATCCAAGCATAACCGCATCAACAGATGTACAGTTGGCGCCTCTGGTGAATGCTCTTTCCTTTAGGTATTGACGCGTTCCGATATACTCAAACTCAACATATCCGGTATCGACAGGCATCGCTTCTTGAATTGTTGGGTCAATCGCTTTTAGTACTGTCGTTGCGATGTCTTTTCTTTGTCGCAGGAAATACAAATGGTTGAGACATGCGACTTGAGAGGAAAGCAGGTGACCAGTGGGATCAGAGCCTGTTCCCTTCCACCAGGGGATACGGTTGGTTGAAAAGTAATGCTTCGCGTCATCCCTTATACCAGCCCAGAGATTCAGCGATGGGTCCTTGAGCACAAAATCGCGTTGTTTGCCGAAGAATAAACCAGTTCCGGGATCTTTGAACAAGGTATCTCTGATCTCAACCGCGCGTTGTCGCTGTTCCTCTCTATAGTTCATGTCTATTCACCTTTCCGATCTTCATGCACAACGTGCTGCTCAGGGGTGCGCGGCTTTTGGCGCGTCCCTTGCGGCGGCGAGGTTAGGTGGTGCCCCGCAGCCACCGGATAAACTCTGGCACCATCCGGTAGATTGGTGCGTTCCCGACTGTAATATCAATAAGTAGACCCATCTCATCAAGCCAGTCTATTTTTAGTTGAAGGTTTTCATGCTCCTTCTCGACGTAGAAAAACCGTGGCTTCTCGGAGTTGAAGATCACGCTTCTACTTGGTTGGATAACCAATTCGCGAATAAGCTCCGAACCGTCCCCACGAACATCTTCTCGCATCTCAGCGATGAGTTCTGGCATGAGTCGCTCTGCCTCAAGAAACACTCCCTCGGACTCAGTGTATGGCGAGCGTCTCTTTTCAAGAGCTCGCTCTGCTGCCTTTTCAGCGTCTTGCTTCCACTCAATTAACTTACCCTGCGTGTACTTGGAAAGATCGCTGTCGATTAGCTTCGCGCACGATTGGCAAAGCCAAATACCATTCGACGCGGATTGCCGCTCTGTGCTTGTGAGCATATCGTCGAATCGTGGACCACCAGGAGAAGCCGCAGTGATGTGAGCAGCTACACCAATGTTGACGCTCCCAGAAGGCTCGCTCTTCGGCCCGCTTGTCGGTTGCCGACAACCGGGATTTGAGCAAAGAAAACCAACTCGCTTCGCCAACTCTTCCTTGATTGTTGTCGGAAATTCGTCCCTCATATTGTTCTCCGGTAATTTAGCGTTGCTTTCCACCTAAAGAGCCTGTAGGAAAAGTCTGATTTGACTATTTTGTGAAAAATCCCGCTTAATAAAATCAGATACTTATAAGCCGGGGAAATGCCCAAATAACAAGTTTTACCCCTTTTCCTACAGGCTCAACGGAAACATCAGCCGGAGCTGGGCAGCGCCCAGCGATCGGCTGCATGTGCTTGTTATTTAGTAGTATTTTCACTCATAGTACACTACCCTAAAACTTGGAGTTTCTGAGTCTATGTCGCAGTCTGTCGGGAATTTTAGAAACACGTTTAAGTCTGGTTCTATAGCGTTCTCGTCTCTGAATGCAACGCTTGCAAGCAAATCTTTCATAGGCTGTTGCTTGCCTGTGCCCGCTTCCCAAACACCTTCCTGCCAATCGTGTAAGAAGTGTCGCACTTTCTTGGACGGATCGTCCAGGAAAGTGATGGATATAGTCCCTTCAGAATGATCTGAGGCCCGTGCGATAATTGCATAGGATACACGTACCCCTTCCGCAATGGGCCATCTGTGATTCACGTGTACACACGCGGGAAAGATTTTGAAATAGAGCTTCCATTGTGGAAAGCGCGGTAATTGGCGAATATCATCGGTCGATATTTTCATTCTGCCTCCTTTTATCCGTTGAAGATAACGGCGGAGCTAAGCTGCGGGAACTGGAAGTTCCCGCAGCTTAGCTCCGCATAACCGGCTGGCAATGGAGCGCAGCGGAATTGCCAGTCCGAGTTGATGCGGTTGTTATGCCTTCAGAATTCGGGGGACACCTCACTTAATTCAGAGTCTTTGATCTCATTCACAATAATTAAGTATGGTGTCCCCTATTTCCATCCGGAGCGTAGCGATCGGCTGTATTGCTTTTGTTAGCCATTTATTGAATCACCCAAGTCATCTTTCATGAACTCGATCAAATCACGGGCAATTTCTTCTCTACCTTCGTCATCAAAATCTTCATCATTGCCGATCTTGAACTTCTCCAAGTAGCTGACAATCTTCGCCATGCTCTGAGAGGCTCCAGCCAGAAGATGGCAAAGATAGAAGAAGGATATCCCTTCAGAAATAGTACCCCTTTCAATTGCTGGTTTCTCATCTGGCGCCCAATGCTCGCTAAGACGAATAATTTTATGCTGATGCTGCGCGAGGAGTGATTTGAGGTCTTCAATTGTCTGGAGTCCGAAATAATGTAATTTTTCGACGTTCCCTGCAATCGAATCTTCGTTAAGCTGTACCGAGTGACCAAGATTCGCCGCTATTGCCGAGTCCAAGCTACGAACTAGAGAATCCGCTCTAGCAAAATCAATGAGGGATATTCGATCAAGGGATACATCTTTGGGCTGTTGGACTATTTTGACGGAAACTTCACGACTATATGCGTCGAGGTCACTGCGTATCTTAACGAACTCGTCATCGGCGAGTTCCAGAAGCCCTGCTAACCTCGCGAACTGTCGTCTTGCTGTCCGCGGAACTTCTCCTGAGGTCTTGTACCCCAAATCGTGTTCGATCTCTGCCCAAGCGTGTTGAAGAATAGACCTTATCTGGATTTCGGCCTTCAATCCAGTAAAAACGGTGTACTCAGAAAATGCGCATCGTGCTGCTGACAATGATATAACATAGTGTAGTGATAGATAACCAAAGCGGTCCGGGTCCAATATCGCGCGTTTATCGATAGAATTTTTGGGGTCAAGGTCAAACTCGTCTTTGATCATTCTGGCAATTTCATCAACTTGGTCGGAGAAATAGGCGATAACTCTTATACCGGCAATGTCGGTCACATCGCCGATGGTGCTATATGAAGCGCCCTTTTTCGCTACCTTTTTGATACAGCTTTCTCTCGTCTTCATCCTTGCCGTTATTGAATGAACCGAAATGGCCCTACTTTTTAGTAACTGTTCGAGCAACACATGGACGCGCTCGCAGAAGTCACTATAAAGCGTATGCTGGGCGTCATATTGTTTCATAATTGAAAGTTCGTGCGCCATTAACTCCTCCAAAAAGATGTAATGTTGCTTAGGCTAACAATAAGTATCCTCCGGCAGAGCCGGAGGTATTACGATTGCTGGCCCCTCAAAGGGGCCTGACCGCAATCGTTTAAAAGCCAGGCACCCGTATTTCGGATAGTTGATATATTCTGAAAGGTATTCTTCATGACGATGGCACTCTATCTGAACGGTCGAAGTAAGTTTAAAAACATATTCCCGGAACTGTCAAACTCCGGGAGTCCCCCGGCAGAGCCGGGGGTTTACCGATTTTAATAATTAAATACCAGCGCCTTTCATTGCCGCCTCTACACCTTTGCTGAATTCCGTGGGAACGGTTGTTATTCTGGCCGCGAGGTCCTTGTCCAGAAGCATGAGGCCCTGGGCATCGGCGCCGATAAGCTTTAATTGGGCGAGAATTTCCTGATCATTGCTTTCTTCTTCCACCTGTTCGGTGACGTACCATTGCAGGAAAATCTGCGTGGCATGGTCCTTCTCGGCTATCGCCTGATCCATCCAGTCATTGATGGATTTGGTGATGTACTGCTCATGCTCCAGGGTTTTCTGGAACATCTCGAGGGGCGATGCAAAGGTTGCCGGGGGCTGGGATATCGTCTTTAAAGCTACGCTGCCGCCGCGGTGATTAATGAATTCGTAGAACCGCATGGCATGCAGCATCTCTTCATGATACTGAACCATAAACCAGTTGGCGAAGCCCTTGAGGCCCTCATGGGTGGCGTATGCCGACATGGACATGTAAAGATAGGCCGAGTACATTTCACGATTTATTTGCTCATTCAAACTGTCTTCCATGGTCTTGCTTAGCATTGTCTTTTTCCTTTCCGGCATCGCGGGAGGCGGCCCTGACAGAGGCATCCTCCCGGAAATCAGCCACGATTAATAGTTTTCCGCCAGCTCTTCAAAATGTGCCTGGGGGTGTTTGCAGGCCGGACATTGCTCCGGTGCAGCTTTCCCTTCCACAACATAACCGCAATTGCGGCAGTGCCACTTTACGGACGCATCTTTTTTGAAGACTTTGCCACCCTGCACATTCTTCAGAAGCGCCGCATACCGGGCCTCATGATATTTTTCCACCTTCGCCACCTGCGTAAAAGTGTTATACGCCTGGGTAAAACCTTCCTCCTTGGCTATCTTTGCAAAACCCTTGTAAAGTGTTGACCATTCAAACTTTTCCCCGTCGGCGGCCGCCCGCAAATTGGCCGCCGTGTTCCCGATAACACCGGCCGGATAGGAAGCAAGAATTTCTACTTCTCCGCCTTCCAGCAAACTAAAGAAAAGCTTCGCGTGTTCTTTCTCATTGTCGGCTGTTTCCTGAAAGACAGCGGCAATCTGCTCATAACCCTCTTTCCTGGCTGCGCCGGCAGCATAGGTGTAACGATTTCTGGCCTGTGATTCACCGGCAAAAGCGGCCAAAAGATTTTTCTCCGTCTTGCTTCCCTTGAATTTCATTTTTTCTCTCCTTTCGTTGTCTGGGGGTAAATCTCATTTTTGGTCGTTCATCTGGCTCCCTCTAATTTGATAAATGGCGCCGGTTGGAAAGCGATATGGGTGGTATCTGCTAAGAGACTCATTAACTTTGTTGGAGATTACCGGATACCCGTTGAGATGTCAAATTGAATATCGGGGCCAGCAGAGCTTATGCGTACTTTCCTTCCCGGTAGGTGGCCATGCGGACATTGGCGTCCAGATCCTTCTTGCGCAGGCGGAGGCTGCCCGGGGTTACCTCGACGAGTTCGTCCTCGGCGATGAATTCTATGTACTGGTCCAGGGACAGGACCCGGTGTGGACGGAGAATCACCGTGGCATCGGAGGTGGAAGCCCGCATATTAGTTAGTTTTTTCTCCTTGACGATATTGACGTTCAGATCAGTGGAGCGGTTACGTTCTCCGACGACCATGCCGCCGTAAACTTCCGTTCCGGGCGCCACCATGAGCTCCCCGCGGTCCGCCATCGCATGGCTGGCATAGGCGGTAACCTTGCCGTTCCGATCCGCCACCAAGGCGCCTGTGACCCGCTGCGGAATCGGGCCGAACCATGGCTCGTAGCCCTCGAACAGTGTATTCATCACCCCGGCGCCTTTCGTGTCCGTCAGGAAGTGGCTCCGAAAGCCGATGAGGCCGCGCGCCGGGATGATAAAGTCCATATTGATCCGGCCGCTTCCCTTGTTGATCAGGTTAGCCATCCGCCCTTTGCGCACGGCGAGTTTTTCTGTGAGAATCCCCACGTACGCCTCCGGTATATCCAGAAAGAGACGTTCCACCGGCTCCATGACCTTGTCGCCCTCTTCCTTCGTGATCACCCGGGGCCGGGAGACCAGGAATTCATAGCCCTCCCGGCGCATCGTTTCGATAAGGATCGCCATCTGCAGCTCCCCGCGTCCGCAGACCTCAAAGGCATCGGCCCGGTCGGTCGGTTTCACCCGGAGGGCCACGTTCCGCAGGATTTCCCGCTCCAGCCGTTCCCGAATATGGCGGGAGGTGAGGTACTTGCCTTCCCGGCCGGCAAAGGGGCCGTTGTTGACGTAGAAGATCATCGAGACCGTCGGTTCGTCAACCTTGATCCGCGGCAGGGGCTGGGGATCAAGAAGGTCGGAGATCGTATCACCAATGTTCAGGTTGCTCAGCCCGGCAAAGGCGACGATATCTCCCGCCTCGACCTTCTCCACAGCAACCTTCTTGAGCCCTACAAAGGTGTAGAGGGCCGAAAACCTCACCCCCGTTGTGACGGTCTTTTCGCCGCAGAGGCTGTAAGATTTGTTCATTTCCAGGATGCCGTTCATCAGGCGGCCGATGGCGATCTGACCCACATAGGAATCGTAATCGAGGTTCGTGACGAGAAACTGCGGCAGGGCGTCGTCGGCGCCTTCCGCGCCAGGAATCTCCGTAAGAATGGTGTCGAAGAGCGGCCGCAGATCAGTGGAATCATCGCCCTGCGTCCGGTGGGCCACACCCAGCTTGGCATTCGTGTAGAGGATGGGGAATTCGATCTGCTGCTCAGTGGCGTCGAGATCAATGAAGAGATCGTAAACCTCGTTGATCACCTCCTCGATCCGGGCATCGCCGCGGTCAATCTTGTTAATGACGAGGATGACGGGCATCTTCCTGGCCAGAGCCTTTTTGAGGACGAAACGCGTCTGCGGCAGGGGGCCTTCGCTGGCATCAACGAGCAGGATCGCTCCGTCCACCATATTCAGGCTGCGTTCCACTTCCCCGCCAAAATCGGCGTGGCCCGGCGTGTCTACGATATTGATTTTAATATCTCCGTAGCGGATGGCCGTATTCTTGGCCATGATCGTAATGCCGCGCTCTTTTTCCAGATCCATCGAATCCATGACGCGGTCCTCTATCACCTGATGGTCGTTGAAGGTACCGGTCTGTCTAAGCATGCCGTCCACGAGCGTTGTCTTGCCGTGGTCAACGTGTGAAATAATGGCGATATTCCTGATCTTTTCCTTACGCATGTGCTTTCTGCCTGCCTTTCAAATAAAATCCCCTCCCCCCTATAGTTAGTAAAGGGCGGAGGGGGGATCGTCATTACCAGTTCCGTTTATCGGGGTGAGGTTGAATATTATGACCATCTGAGTCGTTTGTCCTTATCACAAATATCAGTCGCGGTCAACCAACGTTTACGACCGATTTCTTATCCGGATTTTCCCGGCTCCTTCGTGTCCGTCAATAATCTCTCTATTTTTTGGATGTTACTGAGTTTTACTGAACCAGGACAACCCCGGTAATGCGGACAAATTCAGATTTTTTGCAGGAAGTTGTCCTTGCCCCCGATCCTCCCCCAAGAATGCCACCTTCTCCCTCAAAACGTCAACCTTGAAGAAAATGCTTGCTTCAATCGGAAATAGTGGATATTGCTTTCTCCATGCTCATTATGATACCGCGGCAGGCAGTGTGAGGTGCCGGGGCCATCGGATATATGGACGAAATATTTGATTGTTTCATGATGGGTGGCATGTGATAAAATCACATATAAAATTATTGTCGGGCGGCCATTCAAAAAAAGCAGGTGAATTCCTATTAACACCCATGTTCGGTGCAGGCACAACGAAACATGAAAATCCCCCCTTAACCCCCCTTTGATAAAGGGGGGGATGGGGGGATTTTCATATAAAAAATCACAGAAAAGGAGGTGGCGTATGATTAAGGAATTTAAAGAGTTTGTCATGAAGGGAAATGTGCTTGACATGGCAGTGGGCATCATCATTGGTGCAGCCTTTGGTAAGGTGGTCACATCGTTTGTTAGTGATGTACTTATGCCCCCCATTGGCCTCCTGCTCGGTAAGGTAGATTTTAGCAATCTTTTCATCAACATGTCTGGTAAAACGTTCGAGTCACTGGCAGAAGCCAAAAAGGCAGGTGCGGCAACCTTGAACTACGGTCTTTTTCTTAACACGACGATTGATTTCCTGATAGTTGGCTTTGCCGTGTTTCTCATGGTCAAGCAGGTAAACCGCCTGCAGCGTCAGCCGCCGCCTCCTGCCCCCAACACACGCGAGTGTCCCTTCTGCTTGACCACTATCGCTCTCAAGGCCACCCGCTGCCCACACTGCACGTCAGAACTTCTTCCCCGGTAAGTCTGCCTGCGGTGGAATGAGTGCGGTGCCTTAACGTTCGCCTCGGTGATTTTCTGATTCTTTGCCAATCGGCGAGACGATCAGGCATCAGATGGTTGCTTCCGACTTGAATTTTGCGATTTGCTCGGCTGAATACCCCAGAATATCTCGATAGATGACTTCATTGGCCGACCCGTGGGGAAGACCGGGGAAGCGTATTTTTCCGGGACGGCCCAGCATGCGGAAGGTGACATCGGGCATTTTGAGCATGATACCGGTGGCGGGATCTTCCATCTCAATGATGGTCTTTCTTTCCCGGTAATGCTCGTCTTTGGCAATGTCTTCCATATTCGGAATCGGGCCGGCCGTAATGCCCTCGCGACGGCAGATTGTCAGAGCTTCTTCATTGGTCATGGTCAGATACCACTGCTGGATAATGGTATTGAGTTGGAGGCGATTTTCAGGTTTGATCCGGTCCACATTCGTCTTGAAACGCGGGTCGCTGATCAGCTCCGCCCGCCCCATCGCCTTGGCCAGCGTTTCCCAGGGTTTTTGGGCGGAACAGGACATGGCAATCCATTTGCCTTCTTTGGTCTGGTAATTGTTTCTCGGCGCAGCGGCCCTCAGCTCATTGCCGATCGGCCCGGGAATCGCACCGGTCAGGGTATAACTCAGGAACTCGGGGCCCAGGTAGCCGAACAGGGATTCATACAGGGACACATCAATGACCTGCCCACCCCGCTCGCCTCTTTTGGCCGCGATAAGCGCCAGCGAAACGGCAAATGCCAGGTGGACGCCCGTCGTAAAGTCCGCCAGCGCCATCGGAGGGCTGGTGGGACTGCCGCCCGGGTAGCCGTTCAGATACGAAAATCCGCTGAAGGCCTCGGCCAGCGTGCCGAAACCGGGCTGGGTGGCATGCGGTCCCGTCATGCCGTAACCGGAAACCTTGCCAATAACGAGGCCGGGGTTTTCCTGCAGGAGCATTTCATGGCCGAGGCCCAGCCGATCCATGACCCCCACGCGCATGTTCTCGATGAGGACATCGGATTTGCGAACCAGCTCCCGGAACAGCTTTTTCCCGTCGGCACTTTTCAGGTTGATGGTTACGGGGAACTTATTGCGGCCGATAACCGAATAGTACGGCTCGATCCCGCTTGCTTCAATAAAGCCCCAAGTACGCAAGGCATCCGGGTCGTCGGGGTTCTCAATCTTGATGACCTCAGCACCCGCATCACCCAGGAGCGCCGCCGTATAGGGCGCAGCGATTACCGTCGAAAAATCGAGAACCCTTTTCCCTTCCAGCGGCAACCCTTCATACTGGCAAGGTTTTCTCTGCCCCTCGATAAATTTGATCAGTTCATCTTTTGATCTGACCACGGTATTTTCCTTTGCTTTGGGCTCTAACCGGCCTTGGGGGCCTTCTTGACCTTGAAGTCTTTTGTCAAGATCTGCCCTTCCGAGAAGAGAAACACAACACCGATCAGACAGACAATGCTGCCGGCAAACGCACAGATAATCTGGACGAATGTCGGTGGCTCAAAAATACTGATCAGGCATAACGCCGCAACTGCAACAACTATGGTAACCAGCCCACCCAGTTTTTCCAACATAGTTAACCCCTCATTACGACTAACTTTAAGTTGACTAATTGTTGTCCGGTACTTGCCCGGAGCGCACAATGACGTAGAGCATGAGACAGCCCACGGCAACCACGAGACCAAAAATAATAATTACATGAACGGGCAGCACGGTTACCAACGCCCACAGAATGAAATTACCGGCAACAGCGCCGACCACCGTCAAAAAATGTCGCATCTTTTTTCCTCCAGACACAGGCTACAATCGCAGGGGCGACGCATACGTCGCCCTTACATTCACCTCACTACGAAATCCCGACATGAAGCCGGCATCATCATTTGTACACCAGAGACGGCACCCACAGACCGATCTGCGGGAAAAGGTAGAGCAATAATATGGCTAAACACTGGATTACCATGAACGGCAGCATCCCGATGAAGATCTGGTTCAGCGTCACGTGCGGCGGCGCCACTCCCTTCAGGTAAAATGCAGCCATTGCCACCGGCGGCGAGAGGAAGGCCGTCTGGAGGTTCAGGGCCACAAGCAAACCGAAAAAAAGCGGATCAATGTTGAAGTGCGCCAAAAGCGGGATGAAGATCGGCATGAAGATGACGATGATCTCGGTCCACTCCAGCGGCCATCCCAGGAGAAAGATGATCACCTGCGCCAGCAGCATGAACTGGGTCGGCGTCATTTCCATGGATTTCACCCAGTTGTTGATGATCTCCTGCCCGCCTAAGAGCGCGAAGGCCGCCGCGAAGATGCTCGAACCGATGAAGAGCCAGCAGACCATGGCCGAGGTCTTCGCGGTGAGGTAAACCGACTCCTTAACGACGGTGAAATTGAGCTGCTTGTAGGCCGCCGCCAGAACGAAACCGCCGAAGGATCCCATCGCCGCCGCTTCGGTCGGGGTGGCGAGCCCCACGACGATCGTTCCGAGGACCCCGAGAATGATCAGGGCCAGCGGGAAGAACGATCCGAGAAGCATCTTGAAGATCTCGAGCCGGGCAAAGGTGAAGATCACATAGAAGATCACCGTCCCGGCCCCGATAATGCCGAAAGTAATCCAGAACACCAATGGCGGGGGATTGCGAGGCGGGGCAACCTGTACCGCCGGCTGCGCCGCCGGTGCCGCAGGTTTTACCTCAACAGCTGGTTTCGGAGTCTCCGCCGGGACAACAGCCTGTACTGCCTGGTTGGACTCTACCGGTGGTTCCTGCAGTCCGCCCTCCGTTGGGGGTTCTTGCAGGCCGCCTTCGGCCGGAGGTTCCTGTAGGCTACTGGCTTGCGGCTGCTGGAGGTTGCCCGTATCGGCAGACTGTTCCATAGCTGATAGCGTCTCCCCTCCCATCTCCTGGAGACCTGCTGTATCAACCAGCGAAGGAGCCGTCGTCCAAAGGTAGACTACCAGAATGATCAACACTGCGGCGAGCGCCGGAAGGATCGCGATAATCATATGATTAATAAGCGTCTTCATCGGAACGTCGGCGTTGCGCTTCCCCTTGATTGCACTGATAAGCCCCACCAGAACGTTGTTGCTCTTCGTCGTGCAGATCACCTCTGCGAACTTGGGCAGGAACACGCACGCGTCCTCCTCGGAGAGAGGCGGGGCGATGCTTGGTTTGAGCTTGGCGGAGATAATGATGTAGCCGAGATAGAGACCCGTCAGCATGAAGCCGGGCAAAAACGCCCCGGCGTAAAGCTGGACGACCGATACACCTGCAGTCGCGCCGTAGAGGATCAAAAGAACCGACGGTGGGATCAGGATGCCGAGGGTTCCGCCGGCTGTTACGACGCCGGCCGAGAGACGCACGCTGTATCCGGCCTTGAGCATGGCCGGAAAGGCGAGGAGGCCCATCAGCGTCACGCAGGCCCCGATGATTCCCGTGGCGGTGGCGAAGATCGCGCAGGTGATGACCGTCGCTACGGCGAGCGATCCCGGTATCCGGGAGGTAGCCAGGTGAAGGCTCTTGAAGAGCCGGCCGATCAGGTTGGCCCGTTCGACGAGGTACCCCATGAAGACGAACAACGGAATAGAGATAAGAACGTCGTTGTTCATGACGGCGTAGGCCCGCTGCGCCACCAGATCGTACGTGTGTCCCATTGCTGTGCTCGGATTTTCGCTGTAATAGGCGAAAAAAGCAAACATTGATCCCATTCCCATGAGGGTGAAGGCGGTGGGAAAGCCGAGCATGATGGCAATTACGATCATCGCCAGCATCAGGAGGCCGAGGTGGCCGTTGGTCCACTGGGCGAACGGCGGCATGAACCAGAGCACCCCGACCAGCACCAGGGCCATGATAGCTATTCCAAACCAAGCTTCCTTTTTCATTTGCCGCCCCCTTTCTCGTGCGTCACGTACGCATCGAGCTTCGCGATATCCTCGTCGGTGACATGCACCGTTGCCTTCAGTTTCTCCACGTCCACCTCCTCCACGTCGTGGATGCGCGAGGGCCACTGGCCGGCCTTAAGGCACAAGACACAGCGGACCATCTCGACGATCCCCTGCACGAGGATAAATGCCCCGGCAACGGGGATGATCGTCTTGAAGTGGTAGAGCGGGGGACCGTCGGCGGTGATGCCCGAATGCTCGAAGATCGCCCAGGACTCGCCGGCATAGGTGTAGCCGGCCCAGCAGAGCGCCGTTATCCCCGGCAGGAAGAAGAGGATGTAGAGCGTCAGGTCGAGGGCGGCCTGCACACGCGGTGGGAAGAAACCGTAGAGGACGTCGCCGCGGACCATGCCGTTTTTCGAGAGGGTGTAGGCGCCCGCCATCATGAACAGGGTCCCGTACATCTGGAGCATCATATCGAAGGCCCAGGCATGGGGGGCGTCCATAGCGTAGCGGACGAACACCTCGTAGGTGATCAGAAAGGTGAGCGATACGATCAGCCAGGAGAACGTCTGGCCCGCAAACGTGCTGATTTTGTCAATGGTGATCAGTATTTTCTGCATAGTGAATCCTGTCCTGAAAAAGGGCCATCCGGGCGCTGTCTGCGCCGGGATGGCCGGTCACTGATGTCGTAAACCCGTTACTATTTCTTCGGTTCTGCCTTTGCGGGTGCGGCCTTTGCGGGAGCGGCTTTCTTGCCGAAGTAATGGTTATAGGCCATGCGCCGGTTGACGTTGTAATCCATATCCCAAGCTACTGTGCGCTTCGCGAACGCAAACTGCGATGCGAGGATCTCCTTGAACATGGGGTTATCAACCGACTTCTTCGCCGTGACCTTATCGTAGGCGATGAGCTGCGCTTGCAGGATAGCGTCGGGGGTCTTGTAGAACTTGACCTTGTCCTGGGTCTGCATACCGATGTAATCCTTCGAGTAGCGGTCTATGGACTTCCATCTCATGTCGGCCGAGGACGCCTCGACGGCGCCCTCGATGAGCGCCCTCATCTTGGCCGGCAGCCCATCGAACTTGGTCTTGTTGAACAGAATCTCGAAATCCTCCGCGTTCTGGTGGTAGCTCTGGAGCATGCAGACCTTGGAGACGTCGGGAAAGCCGAGCAGGCGGTCGGAGGAGGCATTGTTGAACTCCGCCCCTTCCAGCAGGCCGCGGTCCATCGCCGGCACGATCTCGCCGCCGGGCAGCGCGTTCACCGATGCACCCATGCCGTTGAACACGTCAACGGAAAGCCCTACGGTGCGGTACTTCATGCCCTTCAGGTCCTCAACCTTGGTGATGGGTTTCTTGAACCATCCGAGCGGCTGCGTAAACATCGGCCCGTAGGGAAACGATACCACGTTCGCGCCGATGGACGCGTAGAGCTTCGCCAGCAGTTCCTTGCCGCCACCGTACTTGTGCCAGGCCAGCAGCATGTCGGCGTCCATGCCGAAGCCGGGACCCGAGCCCCACAAGGCCAGTGCATTCTGTTTGCCGTAATGGTAAACCATCACGCCGTGGCCGCCATCTAACGTCCCCTTGGACACGGCATCGAGTAGGCCGAAGGCCGGCACCACGGAGCCTGCGGGCAGCACCTCGATCTTGAGATCACCACCCGTCATGTCGTTGACCTTCTTGGCGAAGTCCAGAGCGTACTCGTGAAAGATGTCCTTGGTTGGCCAGGTACTCTGCCAGCGCATCGTAATCGGCCCCTCCGCTTTGAGAATCGCCGGGAAACCCAGCGTTGCGGCCCCGGCCGTTGCCACGGCGGCCCCGGTCAGGAATTTGCGGCGTGATACGCCTGTCTTCTTGGTGTCCGTGCTCGTTTCTTTCGTTGTCATAATTGCCCTCCCATGTGTGATTGAAAAAAATGACTGTCCGAATCCAATAAACCTTAACCGTTAATGCCAACATCAAATAATAATAAATTTGCTGTCCTGTGAATCTTAAACGCCCCCCATAAAAATGTTCCTGAGACTACCAGCCATGAAATAACTTTGTCAAGGAATATTTCCGCAATAAAATACCGGTAATTATTGCAAAAGTATTGGATATGATGTAATGGACACGCCATGGACAAATCACAGCCTGTCTTAAGCCTGATGGAAGCCTTGGGGGGGATCAAGAGCCGGCAATTTACTTCCGAGGAGTACACCCAGTCGCTCCTGCACCGGATCGCCCTGCTGGATGGAAAAATCCAGGCCTGGACCTGGCTTAAGCCGGAGGAGGCGCTCCAGGCCGCCCGCCGTTCCGACAGTTATCTGCACGCCGGTGGCGCACCCGGCTCCCTCCAGGGCCTGCCCATAGGCGTAAAAGACATCTTCGCCACCGCCGGCGTGCCTACGGAAATGGGTTCTCCCGCCTTTGCGGGCCACGTTCCCAAAGGATCGGCCAGAGTGATTGAAAGGCTTGAGACACAGGGAGCCTTCGTTATGGGCAAGACCGTAACCACCGAATGCGCCTTCTTTTTCCCAGGAAAAACCCGTAATCCCTGGAATCCACTGCACACGCCGGGCGGGTCATCGAGCGGCTCCGCCGCCGCCGTCGCGGCTGGTTTTGTCCCGGCCGCCCTGGGTACGCAAACCAACGGTTCCGTCATCCGGCCCGCCGCCTTTTGCGGGGTTGTCGGCTTTAAACCGACCCAGGGCGCCATTCCCATCGAGGGCGCCCTGACCTTCAGCCACACCCTGGATCAGGCAGGCATCTTCACCCGTCAGGTGGAGGATGCTGCCTGGCTGTCGGCCTCCCTGGCCGGTGAAAGCGCGGGATTATTGCCGGCAATTTGCGCCCGCTCCACGCCTCCCCGCCTGGCGGCAGTGAAAACCCCGGTATGGGAACAGGCAGAGGATTATGCCCGGCAGCATTTCATGGATAATATCGCTACATTAAGAAAGGGCGGCGCCCAGGTGGACGAAGTGGAATTACCCGAGATATTCAGCCTCGCCCAACAGACGATCAGAACCATCATGGCGGCCGAGGCGGCCTTTAACCTGGGAGAACTGCAGCTCAAGCAGGCACCTCTTCTCAGCCCAGTCTTGACGGATTTTCTTGCCGAAGGAAGGAACGTAGGGGCGGCGGTCTATTTGCAGGCCCTGAAGATACGCCAAAACCTGCAAAACGAACTGGAGCGCTTCCTGGCCAAATACGATGCCGCTATCACGCCGGCCGCCACTGGCGAGGCGCCGGCAACGCTCGAACAGACGGGCAATCCCGCATTCTGCTCCATCTGGAGCCTCTGCGGCGTCCCGGCCATTACCATCCCGGCAGGTTTTGGTCCGCGTGGATTGCCCCTGGGATTGCAGATCGTGGGCCCGCAGGGGAAGGATGACCAGGTCTTGTCTGCGGCCCATTGGTGTGAAGGGTTGCTTTCCTTTCCTTCCTGGGAGGAAAAACAATGAAACCGGAGGAATTTGCTGAGGCAATTATAAAATCACGCGAACTGGTGGAGTCGGGCAAGTACACCGCCTGCCCTTGTGTGCAGACACGATGCGAGTGGCATGGCAAATGTTTTGAGTGCGTGATGATCCACCGGACAAAGAAGCATCATTTGCCGGAGTGCCTCCATCCTCTTTTTAAGGAGAAGATCAGGGGACTTGCCAAGATGGTTGAAGCGGGGATTACGGGAGAAGGTCCGACAGATGCTCACTGGGACTATCTGCACCGGATCGCACCACCCAAAAAGAAAGCTTGACGGCCAGTCAGATTGAAGAAGAAACGGAGGATATATGAAAAAGTTGCATTATGCGTGGGTTATTGCCTTTACCGGGACACTTGTGACAATCCTCGCCCATGGCTTCGGGAGGATGTCATACTCTGTAATATTGCCATCTATGAAGGATGGTCTGGCGCTGAGTTATACACAGTTAGGCTCGATTGCCACGGGTAACTTCATAGGGTATCTCTGCCTCGCCATCATCGGAGGTTTTCTTGCCGCCCGTTTCGGGGTAAGGAGAGTTGTCTTCATATCTCTTTTGGTCATAGGTGTAAGCCTTTTTCTGACCGGGTTTGCCGATTCTTTCCTTTACGCATTTTTTATGAGACTCATCACCGGAACAGGAAATGGGGGGAGTTATGTTCCCATTATGGCGCTCCCTGCCGCCTGGTTTGTTATGGAAAAAAGAGGCCTAGCAACCGGCATAGTATCCGGCGGCATTGGAGCCGGACTCTTTTTTTCCGGGATCGTTCTCCCGCCTGTCATAGCGGCCTTCGGGCAGGAAGGATGGAGATATGCGTGGTTTTTGCTGGGAATTACCGTATTTATTCTTGCCTTCGTCTGTTATGCGTTTTTAAGAAATAACCCGGCAGAAAAAGGCCTGTCTATTTACGGCGGAGAAGAGGCGCAGAAAGGCGGACCAAAGGTTACCCTGTTTTCGGCATTCAAAGATGTAGTTGTAGAACCGGAGATATGGAAGCTGGGGTGTGTTTATTTCATGTACGGGTTTTCCTATGTCATTTACCTCACATTTTTTGTCGCCTACCTGACGAAAGAAATGGGCGTAGCTCCTGTTGCCGCGGGCAGGATATTTGCCGTACTCGGCGTCTTGAGTATTTTCTGCGGTGTCATTTATGGCTGGATATCAGATGTCATCGGGAGGAGATACGGTTCCATGGTCGCCTATCTCACCCTCATGCTCGCTTACCTCATCTTGGCCTTCTGGAAGGACTATACGGGTTTTTATGTGTCTGCCGTAATATTCGGTATCGCTGCTTTCTCAATACCCACAATTATGGCCGCGGCCTCCGGCGATGCGGTAGGCGGCAGACTGGCGCCGGCCGGCCTCGGCTTTATCACCCTCTTTTTTGGGATAGGCCAGGCGTTAGGGCCGGCAATAGGCGGATATATGAAGGATGCAACGGGTACTTTCACCAATGCCTTTATCCTTTCTGCAATAGTCTCCCTTGCAGGCGCACTGGGCTCTCTGATTCTGAAGAAAAAGACATAGACTTTCTCAACAATAAAGGTCAATTGACAGGTACCGTATAATACCTTATCCTGACCCCGTAAAAAATAACTGACAAAGGAACCTGGCACGTGAAATACACAAAATCAACGCTTGTACATGGATATAACAACAGGATACTTACGATAGACTTGGGAACGGAAACCTTGCTTACTCCCGGGCTTGATCCCCGGACCAGAGATTATTTTATCGGCGGCCGGGGCCTTGGTTTATACCTCCTGCATGAGAGAATTAATTTAACAACATCTCCCCATGATCCGGAAAATCCGTTGATACTATCGCCTGGCCCCCTGGGCGGAATTCCGCAATTTCCCGGGACCAGCAAATGCATGGCTATTTCCCTGTCGCCGCTTACAGGTATTCCGGGAGTTTCAAATTTCGGAGGACATTTTGGCGCGTACCTGAAGTACGCCGGTTTTGATGCCCTGGTATTAACCGGAAAATCCAGAAATGATGTTATGATCGTTATTGACGCTATGCGGGGCGATATCTCCATCATGGCCGCGCCCACCATAGATTTTGTCTTCGACCTGGAAAAAGAAATCGCCGACACGTTTAGCCACCAGGGATACGACCGGAAGAACATCGTTTTCCTGACGACGGGCATCGGCGCAACCAAGACAACTTATGGCTGTATCAACAGCCATTATTATGATCCCACCAAATCCATGGACGAAATCAGAGGATTCTACCGGGTAAAACAGGCAGGCAGGACTGGTCTCGGCACCGTCATGATTGATAAGAAAGTCAAGGCCGTCGTCATCATTGCCGAATTTCCCAAAGGTGAAAACCCTTATGGGGCGGCTGATTGGGACAAGGTGAAAAAATCGGGTCTGAGGCTCAGTAAGGTCGTCAGGGAAGAAGACCCGAAATCATTGCAAATGTCCAGCAAAGGGAGCGCCGGACTGATAGATTTCATGAACAGGGAAGAATACCAGTCTCTGCCGGTAAATAACTACCAGTTGGGATCTGATTCGCGAGCCGAAAAAATCAGCGGCAAATATTACGCGGAATCTCTCTTCGATCACCGGGGCATGGACGGTTGTTTCCCGGGGTGCAATCTGAGATGCACCAAAGGGGGGTGCGTGACCTTGACAACGGGCAGAGACAAAGACCGCCGGGTCTGGGTGGATGGCCCCGAATATGAAACGGCCGCCGGTTTCGGTTCCAATCTGGGGATGTGGAATCCCAATTTCATTATGGAAGCCAACTGGCATTGCGATAACTACGGGATAGATACCATTACGACCGCGGTTATTATCGCCTTCTTGATGGAGTGCTGCCAGAGAGGCTATCTGACCAAAGCGGATACTGATGGATTGGAACTTGAATGGGGCAACGAACAGGCGGTATTGACCCTCATTCATCGGATTGCGCTTTCGGAAACAGAATTAGCCAAAGAAGCCGGCAGGGGAATGTTGCCTCTGCTGGACTGGATTTCAGCCAAATATAAAGGCAGAACTGGCGTATCTCCCCGGGAAGAGCTTGAGAAGTTTGCCATGCAGACCAAGGGTCTCCCGTTCTCCCTTTACCGGACTCACCGATCATTATCCATGCAGGGTTCCTATGCCGCCGCCAGCGATATCGGCGCCCACCATTCCGCCGCCTGGTTGATCAAAATAGATCTCATCGGTGGATTCCCCACCTTGCGGGACAAGGCCAGGGCATTGATCTCCTATCCGCGAGTCCGGCTCGGCAATGATAATCTGGGGCTGTGCAAACTTCCCTGGGTGGATGTGTTCAATCCCGATTCGGGGAAGATGAAGAATACGGATATTTATATTAATCCAGCCTCTCAGGAAATTTACGCTGATTTCTACAACGGCATGCTGGGCACAAATATGACTTGGCAAGACATTTTCGCGCAGACAGATCATGACATAAATTTACAACGGGTTATGAATGCCATGACCTACGGAACAGACACGGGAAAATACGACTGGATCCCGGATCGGGCGATCGGGCCAATTGACGATGATCTGTATGATATTGAAAAAGCTTATCATGACGAGGAGATCGGCAAAATTCTCGGGAAGTCCATAGCCGAAGTGCAGGGCATGGAGACAGGGGCAAAACGAGCAATCCTGATGAATCATCGTAAAGAGCAATTGACTGAATTGATCCGGATTTATTACGATGAAAGAGGCTGGAGCAGTTCCGGATTACCGACAATTGCTACCCTGAAACGCATCGGCCTGTGGGAATTCCTCACCGAGGAAACAAGAAACAGAATTTCTGAAATATCCGGTTGATATTCTACCTCGATCTTCAGCATTGTTACGTATAGTACCTACCTATACGTAACCGCGGATGTTTTTTAATAAGGAGACAGACATATGTCAAAGATAGCGCTCAGGAAGAGCCGGCTGTCGTCCGCCTTGTGGAGCATATTTCGCGATTATTACGTAAACATACCCGGTGTTGATCCGTCTTATACGCATGCCCGATGGCAGCAATGGAAAGAAAGCGCGGGCGTCATCACGTATCTCGCCGGAAGCAACGGCAAGGTTGTGGGATGGATCGTTTATAACCCGGCTACGAGCACCGTCGAGGAGATCCTCGTAAACGGCGAGGAGCAACAGGCGAAAATCCTTTTCCGGATGATTGACGAGCTCATCGCCGTGCAAAACCTTGTGTCCGCCGAGGTACTGGCGTCAGACCAGCAGAGATACCGGTGGTTGGTGGAATACGGCTTTCGTCCTACCCGATCCTTTACCGCGAACGACGCTTCTTTCCTCAAAATGGATCTGAGTACGGCGGTGCTTTTTAAAAGGCTTAAAGGACGGAAACCGGCAAAGGACTGCCGGAAAAAGGAAAAGGTAGCTATTGAGAAAGTCCCTGCATCCCAGACCTATGCAGAGATCAAAGAAAGCATTGAAAATCTCGTCAACAAACTGGGCGGCGTGCGCAAGTTTGTTAAAGCGGGCCAGACGGTCGTGATCAAACCGAATCTGGTGGCCGACCACGGGATGGTGAATGGTGTGTACCGAGGGGGTGTGGTCACTGATATACGGATCGTGCGAGCTCTCGTTGAGCTCCTGCTGCCTATCGCCGGGAAAGTCATCATCGCGGAAGGCTCCTCAATCAACCGTAGCGCAACTATGAAGATGTTTCTCCTGTACGGTTATGACAAGCTGATTGATCTCGATCCCCACAAGGTGAGCCTCGTTGACTTGAACGCGGACGCACTGATCGAAAAGACGGTGCCGGGCGCGAAACGGATGACGTCGAGAAAGGTTCCGGTCACCCTCAACAGGGCCGATGTGATCATCAACGTGCCAGTCATGAAAAACCATTTTGCGGCCATCACCTCGCTCGCGATTAAGAGTCTCCAGGGAGCGATGCCGCCTCTTGAGAAATATATGAGTCATTTCTTTGGGCTCTGGCAGAACCTGGTCAACATTCACCTTCTCGTCAAACCAAAGCTGCACATTATTGATGGCCTCGTCGGGCAGGAAGATTTCGGCCCGGTCTCAGGCACACCAAAGCCAATGAACCTGTTGATCGGAGGGGTGAACCCGGTAGCGGTGGATGCGGTGACCATGAGGATCATGGGGCTCGATCCGCTAACGTCGCCTCCCGTGCGGCTGGCCTATATGCAGGGCCTGGGACCGATTGACCCGGAGAAAATAAACATCATTGGGCCAGCGATCGCGGCAGTGGCGAGCCCGTTCAAGCAGCCGGAAATCAATTTGACGAGCGGCAGGGACATTACCATTCACGCTGAAAATGCCTGTCCCGGCTGCGCGGGATACCTCCACTTCGCCGTGGCTAAACTGCGACGGCCTGATCCGAAAGACCCATCGAGGCTTCTCATAGACCGGCCCTTTGATCGCAAGGTGCATATCTTTCTCGGTCCCACCATTGACCGCGACATCAATCCGGGCGAAACGAACATCTTCCTGGGTATCTGTCAGCAACACCATGCGGAAACGGGCGCCCATCTGCCGGGCTGTCCTCCTCATGCAGGGGTGCTGCTCAAGGGCATGTACCAATTATTTCCTGATGTCGAACGGCCCAAATACGCAGACGAGGCCGAGGAGATAAAGCTGGAAAGAATGCTCAAGGAAACCCAGGCTTCTCTTCATTGAGGGATCCTCTAAACTGCTATCAGCGCCAGCTCTCGCCGGTGCAAAACGTTGCCCTTACATAAAATAAAGTATTCCAATGCGTTATCAATTATATTGTTTTCATATAAACTATGATACGAGTGAGCCATGTACGAGGGGGGCGTTGCCAACGGACAGACAGTTTTTCATCACATAAATTATGATTCATACGGTAAAAAAACCATGATTCTGATTACCCACCATACCGGCGAGGCCCATGGCATCCTGGGCGTTCAGGCGGCAGGCACGCATCTGACGACGAATTTGCATATACCTTCGCTGGTGGTCGGCATTGAAAGACAGTTTTCCCAGGAACTGCTGTTAAGATTTCTTGACGATTATTATGCAGGCCAGGAAAAAATTATCGGATTCTCCCACCTATGCGGCCGTAAAGACCTCATGGAATTAATCGGCGCTGTCCATGAAAGGGGGTTTTTCACGATCCTCGGCGGCCCGCAGGCTGAAAAAGATTATTACGGAGAGGGCGATTCAGAGCGCTACCCAATGCGATTCAAGGGTTTGCACAAAGCAATAGACCTGGCAATTCAGGGGCCTGTTGACCGCCTGAAGCGGGAGCAGCTATCTTCAAAAGCAGGTTGCCTCAATTTCCCCTGGGGCAAAGATATCGTTCTCAATGTTGACTGGACAAACATTTATACCTTTGCGGATACACTGAAAAGGCTGGCAATAAGAACGGCGCAGGTACTGAATTCCATCGGTTGTCCCTATGCCAACAAGAAAAACACGGTCAGATTACCCCTGCCCGACACTATCAAAGGGAAATCATTAGATATTGACGTTGAATCATACGGCTGTATCTTTTGTGATGTCTCAAGAGATAAAGGCTTTCACGGACATATAGACAAAAGCGTAGTACTCTCGCAAATCAGGGCCTTACCGGAAGAAAACGAAAGAAAGATTCCCTTTGAGCTGATAGACGAGTATCCGATCAGCTCTTTGCAATGGATCATTGACGACGCTGCCCAGGCAGGCATCAAGTTATCCCGGATTGATCTGGTATGCCGGATTGATGATATAAATACTCATCCTGAACTTCTCGAGGCGGTTTTGAAAGCTGCCCAAGAAAAGCAGATAGCGATCAAGTTCGCATCAATCGGGTTTGAATCTTTCAGCGACAGGATTCTCCGGCTTCTCAATAAGGGGATAACGGTCAATGATATTGTGCGGTGCGTGGGGATCCTGCGGCAATTTAAAGAGAGATTCGGCCACACTATCCTGTACAGAAGTGATGAAGGCGCAAATCACGGGTTTATCCATCCGACCCCCTGGGACGACAGCGAAACAATATCTGAAAACAACAGGAACATAGCCATCCATCGCTTTTTTGATGATATATTGCCACCGCACAGCGTTCCGTTGATAATCCACCATGCTTCTTATCTCGGGGATTGGATAAGACAGGTTGAATCCGAGCTGCAGGTGGGATTTAAAAGAGAGGGCACATGGATCGAGTGGTGGAGCCCGCCGGAAAATAATCAAACAATCTATTTGCCGGAACATACCGGGAGCACCAGGGAGTTGTAGTGAGTAGGGTGTCAAGAAAAATAATGAACTCAAGCCGCCCCTGATCAAATATCTCCCAAGGTATGATAAAAAAGCGTTTTACAAAGAAAGGGGCACGAAGTTGCCTCCGTGCCCTTCCAATGTAAGAGATGTACGAGGTTGCAGTTATTTAGCTGCTGGCGCTGCTGGCGCTGGTGCTGCCGGTGCTGCCTTCTTGTCTGCCGCTGCCTTCTTGTCGGCTGCCTTCTTTTCGGCTTTTGCCTTCTTTTCGGCTTTTGCCTTCTTGTCGGCTGCCTTCTTTTCTGCCGCTGCCTTCTTGTCTGCTGCCTTCTTTTCGGCCGTTGCTTTCACATCCGCCGCCTTCTCTGCTGCCGGAGCCTTCTCTACTGCCGCTGCCGGAGCCTTCTCCGCTGCCGCTGCCGGAGCCTTCTTTTCTGCCTTGGGAGCCGTATCCGCTGCAAAAGCCACTGTCGAGAACATGAAAACCAAAGCCACTGCCAATACCATAAAACGTTTCATATCGTACTACCTCCTTCAGAATTTTGTTATTCTTCATACAGCAAGCTGCATACCAAAGCACAAATATCCCCGAAATAACCGCGTGTGATTTATAAAACGTTGATAGTAAAGGACTTTTTATTAAACAATTATTCCCCGGGGGGCCTTAAAATGGAGAATTACTCCCCAGGCATTGGGGAATTATGTATCAAAGGCCGCTATGTTGGGAACATCTTCCGGTCAACAATCACAGGCAGCGCGTGGGGCAGGATATCAATGACTACCGGCAACCAGCCCGGCTGCTCGCCATCCGCATCAATACGAATATCCTGCGTTGAGGTGGCTTCAATGTGCCTGGCGGTCAATGTTATTACCTTTCTTATCTCCTTGATACGACCATTGTAAAATTTGGCAATATTAAGGAGCATTTCCGGCAGTGACAAATCGCCGATTACCGTCACGTGCAGGAGACCATCGTCAGCCAGCGCCTCGGGAGCCACGCACATGCCGCCGCCATGGTAGCGTCCATTAGCCACGACAATGTTCCGGACGACGAATTCCTCCGCCTGACCATCACAGTGCAGGCAAATGCGCCTCGCACCGTGACGCAGGAGGCAGACCAAAGTTGAACGCAGAAAAGACAGGAAGGCGCCACCGGCTTTGCTGTGGGAGTTGACATGGAAGGCTACCTCGCCGCCGGTCCCAAAACTGACGACATTATGAAAGTAATGGACTTCAGGAGCGCCTTCGTGATTGGAAAATTGAACCCGCCCCAGATCGAGGGAGCGCGTGTATCCCTCTTGTATAATCTGCAGCGCCCTGCGGGGAGAGGGTGATTTGAGGATTATCCTCGCAAAATCACATCCCGTGCCGAAGGGCACAACTCCGAGGCGGGCTTCACGGCAGACCGTAGGGGGTATCTCCATAAAACCATTAATGATCTCATTTAACGTACCGTCCCCGCCCACGCCGATAATCAAACCGGCGCCGGCGGCTAAATGCTCGCGGGTAAGCAGGGTGGCGTCGCCTGCCCGTTCGGTGAAGCAGGCCGTAAATGAGCCTAACTGTTCTTCCACCAGCCTGCTCATGGCACGCCATTTCGCCGCCGCCGCACCGTTGCCGGCCCGGGGATTGACAATAAAGACTGTTTTTTGACTCGGCAAAATCTGTGCCTCTCAACACTATTTAAGCAGTCCGGCGGGCCGATTGCGGATCACTGGCCGCCATCCGCCGGTACAACCAGCAGATAAGATAGAAAAACACGCCCACGCTGCCTCCCAGAAAAACCAGAGTTCTGGCGGCCATTCTGACTTCCTTCTGCCGGTAAACTTTTTTATCGGCGCAATAGATCCCCAGCATTCCCTGGTTGATGAGACAATGGAAGCGGGCGTAGGGCAAGGCGGCGATGCTCAAGTTGGCCTGCTGATAGAAATGGGACAGGCGGGTCACCATTTCCCGATAATCCCGATAATAGGAGCAAAAATTCAGGTCGCCGCCGAGGCGGTCTTCATCCTGGTCTATAAAGTAATCCAAAAGGATGTGCAACCCCTGCACCCAGGGGAAGCAGGCATCTCTAATATTGCGCACCAGCAAGGCGGTACAATCCTCATGACAGGCATGGGCCACGAGACAGAATATTCCGACGGTGGAACCGGAACAGGCGGCAAATTCATACCAGGCCATGGGCGGCAAAGCCTGCTTTTGTTCGTCAAACCAGGCCTGCATCAGGGGCACGCGCTCCTCACGGCGGACATGCTTGTACACCTGTAAAGCGCAGTAGTAGTCTGCCAGTTCGTGGAGATGAGGAGCGATCAGTTTATAGCCCGGCAAAGCGGCCAGCACTTCCTGACAGGTCAGGACGAGGGCAGCCAGATATCCGCCATCATCCTGTTCAGCCCGACAGCGATAATAATCGTCCAATCTTGCTCCCGGCGTCAGGGCGTGCTTCATGGAGGTATGCAAAATGCGGAAGTCATTGGGGTCCAGAGAGGTGCTGCGATCGCACAGGTTATCCAGATAATCGCTGATGGTTTGATAGGCGACGATAAACCGGATGGCCTCCCGATAGCGATCACCGGCCAGGAGACCGTAAATGCTGCCGCCCTCGCAGTGAAAGGTCTTGCCGGCGATGCTGGCCAGGGCCTGTTTTTGCAGCTCCGGATCGGGAATAATCCGGGCCTGATCAATCCAGTGCTGCAAATGCTCATGCACCTGGGGACGCACCTGCAAAAATATCTTCGGCGTCATGGTAAAGATGTTGGTCGGAGGCGGCACCCTGATTCTCCTTTGCCCGGGGAAAAATCGCGTTTTTTCATTATCATAAGCCGTCGTATTGCACAACCTTTAAGTCCCCTCACCCCCTGGCGGGGGAGGGTTAGGGGGGGGGGGAGGTTACCATGAAGTCAGCATGTTGCAATTTCACCCACCCCCTACCCCCCTCCCGTCAAGGGAGGGTGATTTTCATATTAACTGCTTGCCCGCGGCTGCCCGTTGTGATAGGCCCCCACAGGGGTCTGATGATATGAACAGCAATAACAAGGATGATGGCCACAGAATAATCGTTGTCGGAGCGGGGGCCGGCGGCATGATGGCCGCCGGCCGGGCGGCCGAGCTGGGGGGCGCCGTGCTGCTTCTCGAGAAGACGGATCAACCCGGCAAGAAGCTGCTCATCAGTGGCAAATCCCGCTGCAATCTCACCAACGCCAAAGAACTGGAACCATTTCTCGCCATGTATGGGGCGAACGGCCCCTTCCTGCGCCAGGTCTTTCATCGCTATTTTCGTGAAGAATTGCTTGCTTTTCTGCGGCAATACGGCGTGGAAACCAAGGTCGAACGGGGCGGAAGGATTTTCCCGGTATCCGATGATGCCCGGGATGTGGTGACGGCGCTGACGCGCTGCCTCTCCACCCGCGGCGTAAAAATCAGCCACCATACCCGGGTCAAAGGCCTCATCAGCGATGGTGGCCGGGTGACCGGCGTACAGACAGAGCAAGAAATTATTCCCGCGGCGGCGGTCATCCTGGCCACCGGCGGGGCGACCTACCCGCGAACCGGTTCCAGCGGCGATGGCTTTCAACTGGCAGCGGCCCTGGGACATCAGATAACCAGGCTGCGTCCGGCATTGGTGCCCCTGATCGTGGACAACCAGGGGCTGGCCAAATCCATGCAGGGGGTAAGTCTCCGGAATGTCCGCCTGACAGCCTTCCAGTGCCCGGCGGCAGAAATTGACGCGGCCCTTACACCTGACGAAGACAGCGGACGCGGTATAGCCAGAAAGCCCCCGGCGCCGGTCATCGAAAGCCGCCTGGGAGAGATGATGTTGACCCATTTCGGCCTGGGAGGCCCCATTACCCTTCTCATGAGTCTGTCCATCGTGGCTGCCCTGGAACGCGGCCCCGTCAGTGTGGCCATTGATCTCAAACCCGCCCTGAATCGCGAGCAACTGCGTTTGAGATTACAGCGGGATTTCGACCAGTTCAGCAAACGCGGCTACCGCCGCCTCCTCGCCGGCCTGCTGCCCGCCAAAATGGTTGACCCCTTTGTGGCCCTGACCGGGATTGCTCCCGACAAGCCGGCCCACCAGATAACGGCGGCGGAACGGGAAGGGCTCCTGAATCACCTGAAGGCCCTCCGCTTCAATATCCTCCGTCCGCTGCCCATGGCGGCTGCCATTGTCACAGCGGGCGGCGTATCACTCAATGAAGTTGATCCCCGCACGATGGCCTCACGATTGCTTTCCGGGCTCTATTTCTGCGGCGAGGTGCTAAATATAGATGCCGACACGGGCGGTTACAATCTGCAAGCGGCCTTCTCCACCGGCCATGTAGCCGGCGAACAGGCTGTCGCCTTCGTAAAAGAACGGATGGAAACTCAATTGCGTTGACATCCCCTGTTCTGCTGATTATACTAAAAATAAAGAGGAGGAACAAAATGAGACGAACGAAATGGCTGTGCTTGATAGTGATTTTTTTGTTGGTTGCGGTTGCGGCCTGTACCAAATACGAAAGACAAGTGGTTCCTTTCCAACTTCCGGCCGCCTATCCGAATGCCACGGAAGCCGCTGAGGCCACCATCGCCGCCAAGGCCTACGACGGCAAAGATGAGGCTGGTAATGCTTTCGGCTTTGACATCCGCGGCGCCGGCATCCTGCCCGTCCAGGTCATATTTGACAACAAGGGCGCTCATTCTCTGGAAATTGTCCCGGCCAAACCTTCCTGGTGGATGAGGCCAATAACCTCTGGCCTATTCTCGATGCGAGCCTTGCCTACGACCGGATAAACAAAAAGACGGAGCTGGGCAACGTCGTGCCGGAGGGCGCCAAATCCGGTATGCTGGCTGGCGCCGC
>JAPLJV010000030.1 GCA_026388415.1 Deltaproteobacteria bacterium
CGACATGCCGTGTTCCCTGGCCAGAAAATTGCTCGGCAGGAGCGCCGTAATCGGCCTTTCTGTGGAATGCTGGGAAGATGTGGTCCGAGCTCAGGAACAGGATGTTGACTACCTCGGAGTAAGCCCCATTTTTCCGACGCCGACCAAAACGGATACCAAAGGATGCTGGGGGCTTTCCGGACTGGCCAAAATCAAGGCTTATTCGCGCCATCCGCTGGTAGCCATCGGCGGCATCAATGAAGCAAATGCCGCCGCTACAATCAGGGCGGGCGCTGACTGCCTGGCCGTAGTATCGGCTATTTGCGCCGCTTGCGACCCACGTCAGGCGACAGAGAGACTGGCCGCCCTAATTGCGTCAGCGCAGGCAAGTCGCAGCCTGCACTTCTGAATAATTACCTTTACTTTCCGTTCATCTTGTGGCAAAGGCCCGCCATCATAATAAAAAAATCATGAGGTAATAAAATGGAAAATTACAAATGTCCCCATTGTGAGACCCCCCTGGGAAATGGGGTTGCGGTCTGCGGAGAATGTGGTCAGAATTTGGATGCCGGTCAGGAGCTAACGGTGGAGCAAACCTCCGCGCCGGAAGCGCGTCAAAGCGGCAACAGAATCTATGCTATCCTGGCCGTGTTCTTAGTCGTGGTGGGCGGTGCGGCGCTGCTCCTTTTTTCCGGCATGGTTCCCAACCCTTTTAAGGATGGCACGTCGGTCGCTGCCATCGTGAATGGTGAAAAGATATTCCAGGGGGATGTTGACCAGAAACTCGATACGTATAAAAAGATTTACGGGCAAAGCGCCAAAACCGATTTCACTGGTCCCGAAGGTAAATCAGTCCTGGCGGATCTGAAAAGACAGGTCTTGAAGGCCATGATTCGGGACAAAATATTGATCACCGAGGCAGCAAAGGAAAAGATTGTTGTTTCTCCCCAAGAAATCAAGGATAAGATAAGCAGCATAAAAGAGGCCATGAATCTTTCCGATAAAGATTTCGAGGAGTTTCTGAAGGGTCACGCCATGAGTATTGCCAACTTTGAAAAATGGGTGGAAGAGGAAGCGCTGATTACCAGAGTCATTGCCAAAGGCACTCAGGAAAAGGGGCTCACCAGGGACGAATGGGTTAAAGCACTGAATGACCGGGCCAAGGTGGAAGTATTGATGAAGTAAGACGACGGCCGCCGCAGAGAGATGAACAACAATATCCGTCATAAAAACGATTTAGATGGTTCTTTTCCTTAGCAGATAAATAAAAAAGGGGGCGCCGCAGAGCGCCGTGATGACCCCGACCGGCAGTTCCGTGGGCGCCGTGATGGTGCGGGCCACGCTGTCGGCCGCGACGAGAAACGAGGCGCCGAAGAGCGCCGTGACAGGCAGCAATAAGCGGTGGTCGGCACCGAAAAGCAGACGCATCATGTGAGGAACCAGCAGGCCCACGAAGCCGATGATGCCGCTGGCAGAAACGGCCACGGCCGTCAGCAGCGAGGCGGCAAAAAAAAGGCGTTTCTTGGTTTTTTCCACATTAATGCCCAGTTGCAGGGCTGTCTCTTCCCCCATGACCAGCAGATTAAGGGCCTTGGAGTCGCGATAGATAAAGGCGGATATCGCCGCGAGAGAGATACCGGCCAGCATAATTTCCCCACGCGAGGCGAGGGACAGGTCCCCCATGAGCCAGAACAGCACATTGTGCAGCTCGTTGCGACTGCTCAGGGAGACTAAGAACATGATCAAGGCGGAAAAGAAGGCGTTGACGATCACCCCGGCCAGCAGTAAGGTTTGGGTCGGCAATGTTTGTTCCTTGCCGGCAATCCCGAAGACAAGAAAAATGGCCGCCATGGCGCCCCCAAAGGCCATGACGGCGGCTCCGCCGGTAAGGGCCGGGGCTCCGATTACGATGCCGATAATTGCGCCCACGGCTGAACCGCCGGAAATGCCCAGGACGTAAGGATCGGCCAGAGGATTGCGGAGCAGGGCTTGAAACACCGTACCCACCAGAGCAAGCGATGCGCCGATGATGCCGGCGAAAATGACCCTGGGCAACCGCAGGGAAAAGATGATGGTCATTTCCAGGGGAGTCAAGCGGTCCGTCCCCGCCTGCCAGAGATTAAGAATCCCTTTGATCCCCCGCCACATACCGATCTGCACACTTCCCGTCACGAGGGATAAGCACAGCACAGCTACCAAGACCAGGGAAAGCAGGGCGCAAATTCTGATTACCCTTCTGAGCGTTACATTTTTTTGCATCTGGCAACCGGTTTAGAAAAGCCAAGCGGCAATTGGTAATAAACAAAAGCCTCTCAGTAGAATTTTTACTTCTTCTGAGAGGCTAAAGCTTTCTATCGCTGTCGTCTTGTCTTAATTTAAGTACTACAGCTTGCGAACATTCTCCGCAGCCGGACCTTTAGCGCCTTGGACAACATCAAAGCTAACCCGGTCACCCTCGGCCAACGACTTGAAGCCCTCGGCCTGGATGGCGGAATGATGTACGAAAACGTCTTTGCCCCCGTCCTGCTCGATAAAGCCGAACCCCTTTGAATCATTAAACCATTTTACTGTTCCTTCTGCCATCTTTCGTCCTCCTCTTACTTTGGTTCCTCCTGGGAACCGTTGAAAATATTGCCGAACTATTCGGCTGGCAGTCCGTTTGCGTGAAAAGAACCGCATGCCCTGACAGGTTTTTAAGCGGCTTACATTCCCATCCTCTGATGCTACAAACACTGACTGCAACTTAAATCGGCATAAGGATAAATAATTATTTCTATAAATGCAAGCTGTTTTTATTCGGCATCCGGTATCTTCAAGCTTACAAAGGATTTGCAATTTTTCCGCCGATGGGATAGTGACGCCGAGGTAAACCAATATCGCTGAAAAGGAGTCAGTGCATGAAGATAAAATTTATGGGAGCGGCGAAGACCGTTACGGGTTCCTGTTATGTCGTGGAGACCAACGGCCACCGGTTTGCCGTGGATTGCGGGATGCACCAGGGTAATATGGAGATCGAGAAACGTAACTGGGACATGGAGCCCTATGCACCAAAAACGATCGAATTTTGCCTCATTACCCATGCGCATATTGACCATTCCGGCCTCTTGCCGCGCCTCGTGAAGGAGGGATTCCGCGGCCCCATCTATACTACACCCCCCACGAAAGATCTGCTGGAAATCATACTCTTGGACAGCGCCCATATTCAGGAAATGGAGGCGCAGTGGAAGAGCAAGAAACGCGCCCGTCACGGTGATAACAATCTCGATGCCTTATACACCCAGAAGGATGCCGCCCTGACTTTTCCCCTCATTAAAGCCGTTACTTATGAAAGCCCCTTCTCTCCCTTTCCCGGGCTTAAAATTAATTTCCGGGACGCCGGCCATATCCTGGGTGCGGCAATGCTGGAAATCTGGGTTGAGGAAAACGGCGCTCCGTCCAAACTGGTTTTTTCCGGTGATATCGGACGGGCTGCCCAGCTCCTGGTAAAAGACCCCAGCATTGAAAATACCGCTGATTTCCTTTTCATGGAATCAACTTACGGCAACCGGAATCACAAGAATGAGGCGGACAGCCTTGATGAATTGGCAGAGGCGATTGCCTACAGCTACAAAAACAAGGAAAAGGTAATTATTCCGGCCTTTGCCCTGGAGCGGACGCAGGAACTTATTTACTCGCTCCACATGCTGAACAAGGATGGCCGCTTGCCGGCCGATATGCCGGTTTTCGTGGACAGTCCCCTGGCCATCAAGGCGACGGAAATATTCCGGCGTCATGCGGATTATCTTGATGATAACTACAAGAACCTGCTTAAAAAAGGCGAGAATCCTCTCGATCTGCCGCAGGTGCATTTTACCCAGACCACCGAGGAATCAATGGCCATCAACAATAACCCCGGCGCGGCGGTGGTGGTTTCGGCCAGCGGCATGGCCGACGCCGGCCGGATCAAGCATCACTTGCGGCATAACATCTGGCGTCCGGGCGCCAGCATCGTCTTTGTGGGCTTCCAGGCGCAGGGCACCACGGGGCGCAAGATCGTGGACGGCGCGGAAAAAGTGAAGATATTTCAGGAAGAAATTGCCGTGAAAGCCAAGATATTTACCATCAACGGCTTTTCCGCCCATGCCGGGCAAACCCAACTCATGGATTGGCTTTCCCACTTCCAGAATCCCGGCATGCAGTTATTTCTGGTCCACGGCGAGCAGACATCCCAGCAGGTACTGGCCAACCTGATCCGGGAACGTTTCAAATTTCAGGTTTTCATCCCCGACTACCTGGAAGAGGTAACCTTGAAGCCGGGCGCTGAGCTCAAGCGGGTGAAATATCCAGAAAAAGCGGCCCCCCGCATTGATTGGGCTTACATCTTCGGTGAGCTCGACGCCAAGATGGCTCAGTTGCAGGCCCGGCGGGGTCAGTTGGAGAACAAGACCTGGGTGGAACAGACGGATATCCGCGAGAAGATCCTGGAGCTGAATCGGGACATGATGGCAGCGATATCGGAGATCTGAAATTCTCCCTATGAGAGCAAATGCCCGGAAGATAAACGTTATTTTATTACTGTTAGGTATTTCTTTCGCGCCGGTTCCTGTCGCTGCCACCGTTTTCCACGATGCCTTGGGCAGAAAGGTCAACATCGCTTCTTTCCCGCAAAGAATCGTCTCCCTCGCTCCCGGCATTACAGAGACTCTTTATGCCCTGGGACTGGATAAAGAGATTGCCGGCGTAACGACTTTCTGCACCTACCCGGAGGCGGCCCGGTTGAAACCGCGTGTCGGCGGCTTCACGAATATCTCCGTGGAGAAGATCATTTCCTTGAATCCGGACCTGGTAATCGGCACCGCCGACGGGAACAGGCAGGAGACGGTGGCCAAGCTGGAGTCGCTGGGCATTCCGGTTTATGTTACCAACCCGAAAACGCTGGCCGAGATACTGGCCGTTGTGCTGCAGGTAGGCTTGATTACAGGAAAGGAAACAGTCGCCCGTAAGCTGACGGCTGATCTGCAAAACAGGGTTAAGCATCTGACGGCGCTGGTCGCCGCGCAGAAGAAAGTGCGTGTGTTCTTTCAGGTCGGTGGCCAACCGCTCATCACCGTGGGCCGGGACACCCTGCACAACCAGTTGATTAATCTGGCCGGAGGCGTCAATATCGCCGGCCGGGAAAAAACCCTCTATCCACGTTACAGCGTGGAGGAGGTAGTGGCGCAAGAGCCCGAGGTGATCCTCTTTTCCTCCATGAAGTATGCCGAAGATGTCACCAGCGTCTGGGGCCAGTGGCGTAAGTGGCCGAATATACCAGCGGTCCGGGATAACAGGCTTATTATCATAGACACGGATTTAATTGATCGCGCCTCGCCCCGGATTGTGGATGGCCTGGAGGCCATGGTCAAGGCGCTTCATCCCGAGGTCATGATGGCCTCGCCAAAAGTCGAAAATGCCCCAAAAACGTCATTCCGGTGAAAACCGGAATCCAGAAATTTCAACGCGTTACAAAAATACTGGACACCGGTTTTCACCGGTGCGACGACTTTTGACGAGGTTGTCAACTATAGCGAAAGGTAATAAATATGCTGTCGGAAGAAAAGGTCATTACGAGATTTGCGCCGTCGCCCACCGGTTACCTGCACATCGGGGGGGCCAGGACATCCCTGTTTAACTGGCTCTATGCCCGACATCACCAGGGGCAGTTTATCTTGCGGATAGAGGATACGGATCAGGCCCGTTCTACCGAGGAGTCAACGCAGGCCATTCTCGATGCCATGACCTGGCTCGGCATGAACTGGGATCAGGGGCCTTACTTCCAGGCCGAGCGGGTTGAGCTGCACCGGGAAAAGGTGCAGGAACTGATCCGGTCCGGCAAGGCCTATTATTGCGTTTGCACGCCTGAAGAGCTGGAGGAAAAGCGCAAGCGCGCCCTGGCGGCACAACGAAAGCCCAAGTACGACGGCGCCTGTCGTGAGAAGCAGCTTGGGAAAGGGCCGGGCGCCGTCGTCCGGTTTCGCTGCCCCCAGGCCGGGACCACGGTGGTCCGGGACCTGATCAAGGGCGTGGTGACCTTCAATAACGAAGAGCTCGATGACCTCGTCATTGAAAGGAGCGACGGTTACCCGACCTATAATTTCGCCGTCGTGGTGGACGACGCCGAGATGGGCATCACCCACGTCATCCGCGGCGATGACCATCTGAACAATACGCCGCGGCAAATCCTGCTTTACGAGGCGCTGGGGCATCCCATTCCCCATTTCGGGCACGTGCCCATGATTCTGGGCGCCGATAAAACGCGGCTCAGCAAAAGACACGGCGCTACCTCGGTGATGGCTTATAAGGAGATGGGCTATCTGCCGGAGGCCTTAGTCAATTATCTGGTCCGGTTAGGGTGGTCGCATGGCGATCAGGAGATATTTTCCCCTGAGGAACTCGTGCAGTTCTTTGAGCTGGGGCAAGTGGGCAAGGCGGCCGCCGTCTTCAACCCGGAAAAACTGCTCTGGCTGAATCAGCATTACATCAAGACTTCTCCCATCGAGCGCTTGACGACGGAGATAGAACCATTTCTGGCCCAGTCAGGAATTGTCAATCCCGAGCGATCCTTTACTGCCCAGGTCGTCAAGGACCTCCATGTCCGTGCCAAGACTCTGGTCGAGATGGCCGCAGCGGCCGCCTTTTACTTTCAGGAGCCGGTTACCTTCGACGAGATAGCAATTAAAGCCTTGCCCGCTGCTGCCGTAAGCCATCTGGAAGCGATCGCCGCGGGCCTTCCCGCGCTGCCGGAATATACCAAGGAAGGTATCGAGACGTTGCTGCGGGACCTTGCGGTAAGCATGGATACGAAGCTCAAGTTCATCGCCCAGTCCCTCCGGGTAGCCCTGACGGGCAAGACGGTGAGTCCCGGCCTGGACGAGGTGATGCTCACACTCGGTAAAAGCAAGGTGACGGAGAGAATCAGGCGGGCCGTGGAATATATCAATAATTACATGCAATAGTAAAGTTCGCCCTGCTCTCATGTTTAGCGCAACCTCCTTCCTTGGCTGAGTTCAGAAGATCCTTTTACTACAACCTTAAGGGTTCGCTTTTAAATATTTTATTTTGTGGCAAGCGGCGAGAGCTGCCGGGCAGAACAGGGGGGCGTATATGCTGTCGAGATTTTTGCCAGCTTTCAAGTGGCAGTCAACGGTGTAATTCCCTGGAAAACGGGTGTACATCAAGAATTGTCTCCACAAGGCGTTGCAGAGAAGCATGAGTAAATAATCATGATTACCGAAAGAAACAAACGGAAACACCGTCTAATCATCCCTGCATTGTGGGGATAAAAGATGCGGTTCAATTCCTGCCAATCGTAATAGAGCGTACTACTTCTCACGAGGAGGTTTTAGTGAGGTGAAAAAGGACAGGGGCGGTTCAGTATTTCCCAATCGCCTCTGTCTTTTTTTTAATGTCTTTCATGTTCATACTCGTTTCCCGCACAGATAGTCAATCATCGGCTGGGTCACCAGAGGGACAAGGTCGCCGATCATGTGGGGCATGAGATTGTTCATGACCTTAGGCATGAGTGCCGGCATCTGCTCCAGCATGTAGTCGGGCATGGGGACGCGGTCGGCTACCCTCTGAAGCATTGTAGGCATGACCTTCGGCATCATCATCGGAAGCAGTCTCGGGAAGAGGATCGGGAACATTGGTTTCATCAGATTGAGCGCACCCGGGATCTTTCCCATAATCCGCATCATGGGCCCCATGCCGAATGGCATGGCATTGATCAATTCGGGCCACATGGTGGACATCAGGTTCGCAAAACCCTGCGGCGTCATCAGCGCGATCATGGCCTCGAACACAGCCCACTGCCGCTTGACCTCGGGATTGGGGTCCGGGAAGTCGTAGCCCAGTGCTGATGCGGCGAAATGCGCCAGGTCCACGATCTCTATGGGCATTTTCTTAGTGTCCGCACTTACCCGGAGCTGGAATTCGCAGCAGGGGCAGAGTGCTAACACGGTGCTCGCGCCTGCTTCCAGGGCTTCATTCAGGCGCATCTCTCCAATGTCGGCAGCCACTGGCGGATCCTTGATCAGGGTGAGCACGCTGCCACAGCAGTATGCCTCCTGGCGATTGTGATCCATCTCCACGAACTTCGCATGGGGAATGGCCTTGATGAGGTCTCGCGGCGGCTCGTACACGCCTGAGACGCGACCCATATGGCATGAGTCGTGCCAGGCCACGGTGACCGGCACTTTGCCCATGTCCGGGAAGATGAACTCACCTTTTTTTATCTTCTCTGCAAGGACCTCGCTGTAGTGTCTGGACTTGATATCATAATTGATGCCTAACTTTTTGGCCCAGACTGGGTATACATGCCGCCACATCATGTCGCAGGCCGGGCATGAGGTAATCACACTTTCGGCGTCCGCATCCTTGACGGCCCGAATGTTTCGGCGCATGATCTCCTCGAACACCTCCCACTTTCCGGCAACGAGCATGGGGGTACCGCAGCAGTTTTCCTTGTTGCCCACATATGTAAAATCCACCCCAGCTGCATCCAAGAGCCGTACGCTCGCCATGCCGATGTCCGGCTCCACGTAGCTCGCAGTGCAGCCGGCAAAGTAGGCGGCCTTGGCCTTCTTCCCGGGGCCGTGCTTTTCCTTCAGATCCTCGGGGAACCACGCCGAGCGATCCTTGCGATAACCGGCCCATATATTCCCTTCTTTCAGGGTGGCCTCGGCCATCATCTCGAAAGGCGGAAAGGTCATCTTCTTTTCCTCGTGGATGAGTTTGCCGCGGAGCTTCATCCAGGAGGGTTCAATAGGCAGAGCCGCAGAACAGCGTATATTGCAGAGTTCGCAGGTTGTGCAGACGAGGAAGGTATCCACCATCTTCTGGGTCCACTCCTGCTTGCCCTTCATGTACTCTCGCAGCCAGTACCACTTGCCCCGGGGGCTCTGGCTCTCCCAGCCCCTGCCGTAGAACTGATCGCACTCGTCCACGCAGTAGCCGCACTGGGAGCAGCTATGAGCATACCAGGCCACATCTGCGGGGATGTCGCGAACATCCGCTGTTGGCCTCTCTCCCACCTTGGTGAAGACGGCGTTGCCGAAGGGGCGGATCAGCGGTTCAAGCATAATCCCGAGCGCTACGGCCATCCCGATTAACTTGCCTCCGAGCACCTTCCCGGGATTCAAGATGCCTTTGGGGTCCACCTTTTTTTTGAATGCCGTGAGCTTGACAAGGCGGTCCTTGCCGAGCACATCCTTGGCCTTGGGCGAGAAGTAGAGTCCGGTGGCATAGGCGCGGCCGCCGTGCTTCTCTGCCAGCCTCATCATGGAGAGGGACAGGGCGAACACGAAGTTGTAGTTGAAAGCCCGCTCATCACCGGGAATAAATCCGAGGATCACTATCTCCGGCTTGCCAGAGGGCGAATTTCGGATCATTACACCCTCCTTAACGACCGGCTGCCGTATGGTCTTTTCCACCTTGGTCATAAAGTCGCCGAAAGAGGAAAGCGGGATGACGACCTCGGCAGGCACCAGACTGGGACCGAGGCGCTTGACCACCATGAGCTTGAAGCGATGCTTCCACTCGTGGTGCGCGATCTTGTCACTCAGGATCTCTGCCTCGCTCTGTTTGGCGATCCTGTTCAGGCCGTCCATGACCTTCTCGCGATCCTTGGTGCGGAAAGTAAGCGTGGTGATGTAGGACGCGGGGAGAAGCACCCGCTCCTCCGCGGGGTGGCCCATGTGCTCCATGAGCGGCGCCTGGTTCTTCATTTCCGCCATACGCGGGTTGATGAAGACGAGCGACCAGATGGGAAGATTTTCCGCGTGCATCGCCTCCATCATCTTCTGTAGATCATGGGCATGCGAGCAGCCGATGGAAACCAAGTCCATCGCTTCATCAAGCTGAATGCGAATAGTGATCTCGCTGATCAGGCCGGTGATACCTTCCGCCTCACTGATCATGTCGAGCTCTTGCCCCGCGCATACTTGTACGGTGCCGTCCGGCAGGACTACGCGAGCAGAAAGTACCGTGTCCCGGAACCAGCCCGCTTCATAGGATCCAAAGCCCGCACCTCCCTGGGCAAGCCAGCCGCCCACGGTAGAACCCGGATAGCTCGAGGGGTAGGTAAGCAGCGTCAGGCCTTGCTTCTTCAGCTCGCGGTCGAGTTTCTCCCATACGATACCGGGCTGGACTGTTGCGGTCAACTTTTCTTTGTCAATGGAGATAATCTTCTTAAGATGATAGAAATCCACCACAATTCCCTGCTCCACGGGCAGGACCCCACCGTAACCCGAAGAGGCCTTGCCCCGCGGGGTGAGCGGAATCCGGTTCTCGGCAGCCCAGGATGCCAGCTTCTGCAATTCTTCTTCACTTACCGGCTGCACAACGGCATCCGGGATGGTATTTCCGATGAGGGGCTTGATTAGGCTCGGCATGGCGGCGATATCGTGGCCATAGAGCATTCGCTCCACGTCATCGAACGTCACGCGATCCTGAAATGTATTCTTAAGGTACTCAATCAAGGCATTGTTTAGTTTCGTCATGCAGATTACTCCTTTTTGGCGGCCCGGGCTGGTCCGCGACTTTTTTTACACTCCGGCAAAGGGCATGAGGTTAATTCGACTGGTGCGGCGGTGATTCACCACCGCACCAGTCTTATAAGCTTAAAATACGTATGAAAGTCCCGTGTCGATCGAATATTGCGACATACTTGTTTCATATGAATTGATGGCCTGGCCCGCCGGCGGAAATCCGGCGTTGGAGCCCGTTAGTGTTGCGGAGGGCGAATACACGCCTCCGAAGTTCAACGTGAATTGTTTGGTTAAATTAATACCGATCCCCGCGGTGAAGTGCTGCTCTGCGATTGCAGGAAAGGCGATGTTTTCAAATGCTCGATCCTTGTTGAGTGGCATCTTGCCGTAGTTATAGCCGGCTCGCAGCGCTACCGTCGGATTCACGGTGTATTGCACGCCAAGCTTGTAGACCATCTGGTTATCCCAGTCCATGTTCCAGGGCATAGCCCCGCTTCCGTTCTGGGCGTATTTGGGCAGATTCTGCCCGTTGGTCTCGGACCAGCGGATCCACTGGACGTCAAATCCGATCAACAGCGGTGCGATCGGTTTAAATCCAAAGCCGATCGTGGCGACCTGGGGCTGATCGAAGGAGAGCTTGTCGGTACCGGCCGGCGTATTGAAGGAGAAGTCCTGAAACGAACTCTTGGTTTCATACGCGAGCCCCACCTGTAGCATATCTATCGGCTTCACCATCACGCCTAAGGTTGCCCCATAACCCATCGAAGAGGCACCCATGTGCGGCTGCTGCGTAGCGCCTCCCGCGTTAAACTCCATCGTGGCGTACATTACGTTGACGGTCGCGCCGATGGAAACCATGTCGTTGATCTTGTAGGAAAGTCCGGGCGCGAAACGCATCTGCGAGTAGGCGGTGTAGGTAACGCCGCTGTAGAGATTGCTTACGTAATCGACGCCCATGCCAGAGACGCCGTATGCGCCGAGGCCAAATTTCATCTTGTCGTTGAGCGGCATGACCAGCCCGAACGCCGGTATCGGGGAGGCCCCCCGGTCCGAATTTATCGTTTTCCCATCGGAAGCGACCATCCCCGGTGCAGCTCCGGTCGCTTTATATTCCACTGAAGGCTTAAAATACGAGGCGCCGAAATCAATCCGTCCCGGCAGAGTGCTCATCCCCGCGGGATTAGAGAGCACCGCGGCGGAGTCAAGCGGAAGTCCTACGCTTACCCCTCCCATGGAATTTTGGATGGGGCCAAAGCCGATCAGTCTCATCCCGTTGGTTGCGAAGGCGCTGGTATTGATAAATACCGCGGCAATAATGCTGATGAATAGTAATGCTTTGTGAATTTTCTTCATGGGTTCTCCTTTTGTTTCAAATTTAATTTCATGATCTATTTTTGCCAACAAACGGCCCATCTCTGAGTATGTCATCCGACATCACCTCCTTTTCCCGGAGTATTTTTTGCTCTTATACAACAAACCCGCCCTCAGAGTGGTGTGTGAAATACTTTTTTCCGTAACAAGGCCGCGATTTTAAAAAGCTTAGTTCGGATATCAATTCTATTGCTTAACACCTATAGAAACAATCCGTCTTTTTCCCTCGATTTGCTCCACAAGAACTTCCCTCATCAAATTGCACGCCTGAATAATCTTGGGGTTGGCAATGCGATAATACATTTTTTTCCCTTCCCGCCTGGACAAGATAACCCCCTTTGCTTTCAGGATCGCCATGTGCTGCGAGAGGTTGGCTTTAAGCAAACCTGTCAGTTCAATCAATTCGTTCGCCGATATTTCTCCATCTTTTAGTATATTTATAATTTCTATTCGAATGGCATTGGCAAAAATTTTACAGACGTCGGCCTGGAGTTCAAATATTTCTTTCATTCATTCTCCTCCCATCATTTTATAGTTTCAATAATTATAAACTATAATATATATGTCTCTTGAATAAGTAACAACTTAAAACAACGCTGTCAATATATTTAAGATACAGAGATCATCTTTGACTATGAAACTTGCGATGATATGGGGGAAAAGATAGTGTTTTAGGGTATATGGTTCAGAATGCAAATTCCGACGTGCTTGACTTCAGGAAGCCATGCGTAACCTCCTATGATATATTGTAAATAGCTTTACTAGCGATTAATACTTAATGACTATTTTTGAAAAAAAGTGTAAAGAATTCCGACACTCTCATGCTTTCTGCTTTAATCTCTTTCGAAATCTCTCCCTTTAGGTTTGAAATGTTGGGCGACTATTGATGATCGATAAATATCAATTTGCTTGTGTCAAAACCCAATGCTGCCGCTCGTGCTATGAGGATATTCTTTTTATCCTGGTCTATTTTGGTGGTTCTGGCCAGAAGCCATAGATATGATTTGTCAGGGCCGCATACGAGTGAATATTGATAATTCTCATGGTCGAGCTCAAAGACAATGTAAGAACCATAGAAGGGCCCGAAGAAGGAAACTTTCAAATAACCTTGAGCTGTTCCTCTAACGAAATAAGCCTTCCCTGTGGCTTCTTTCCATTTATTCTCTTTTGAAGAATAACCACGGTTTATTACTTTGACGCCGCCGTCATCCCGCAAACTATATTCTGCTGTTACCCTGGTCAGACCCTGTTCAAATGAATGATCCAACCTCGCGATTTCGAACCATTTCCCAAGATATTTCTCAATATTGAAGTTGTTAACGGGTTTTACGTGCTCAGGGATGCCAACACATCCAGTTAAGAACAAACACAATAACATTAATATACGTTTCATTGTTCCTTCTCCCAAAGCCCAACAATTAATATCCCTCCATGGTATTTTCCGTTGTTGCGTTCATCCTATCCCTTTTCGTTAAGAATCAAAAAAGGGCATAACATCAGAAATCAGAACTATTGAACTTCTACGATTTGGTATTTTGCGGCAATAAAGGGCAACAGCAAAAATGAATACTATTTGAAAGTACGCATTCCCTCAAAAATAGTTGAGCGCTCTCTTTCAGGAAGGCATTCTGGCAATCACCAACCGGTAAAACCATCCCCCCTGAGGTTGCGACTTTCAACTGGAAATGCTCGGATAAAACACGAGAAAATCCGAATTGTTCCGTCGATAACTCCACCTCCTACTACTAAATAACTTTGAAAAGTCCAGATATTGTCGATTACGAAATGAAATCTTGTTGTCCGCGTAATGCGTCCGATCCCCCTCTTTTGCCGTGGAGCAAATTTTACCTCACCTTTCCAATCGGGAAGGCCTGCCCGCTTATTGATATCGTGGGATACTGAGCTTTCTTGAATATCTTCTCGGCAAGGGTCGGCACTTCATTGTCCACATAATCGGCAAGTTCTGTTGTCCTCACATAACCGGTATTCCCCTTGTCGGCTTTTCCCTTCAATCCTTCTGCCAGCACGTAAGTAAACAATCCGTGACCCTGATAGCCTTCCAAGGCTTCCTGAATGGAAGTAGATGCCGAAAGGATGGTTGATCCCACTGCCCGGCTCAGGATCTTCATCGCCGTGTCCTCGCTCATGCCGCGCGTCATCATTGCCACCTGGATTGCCTCACCCAAAGCGCCCGCATTGCAGGTGTCAATGATGATCAGCTTTTTTGTGGCCGGGATATTACCGATAAGTTCCTTGAATACCGTCTGACCAATGGCGTCGCTCTTGAGTCTCTCCGTCCGTGTTGATCCTACATTTGAGGTGATGAGAAAATATTCTCCATCGTCCACTGTGCCATGGCTGGCCACATATAAGACAAACAGGTCATCCGGATTTAAAGACTGCATGGCCGTAAGTTCTTTCAAGATGTTTTCCCTTGTCGTCTCTTCTTTGGAAGAAAGCTTTTTTACTTCTACCTTGTCAAAAAGAGCTGAAGCGCCTTTCTTTAGGGTATTGGCAAATAGAGTTGCATCGGCTACGGCATAATTAAGTTGAAGTCTAGGGTTTTTATAGTCGTTAATGCCAATGACCAGGGCATAAAGAGAAGGTTTGCCGATGGCTTTGAATGCTGCTGTTATTTCATGAACAGCGTCTGTGCTCTGCATCGTATTGTCGGCATTAAAGGCAATGGCCTTGATGACGTTCACACCACTGGAAAGTTTCAGTTTATAGGTTTTATTGATTTCGCCCTGATTGGACGCGACGATTTTTACGCCTCGGGCACTGTCCAGCATCACGGCGGAACCATTCAGATACAGTCTTATATCGCCAATCCCGCCGCCGGCATCGGTGATTTTCAAAGTGATGGCGGCATCGCTTTTGTCAATACTTTTGGGCGTATCCACTATCGCCACAACCGGCGGCGGTTTGACATCCGCCACGTTTTTGAGTTTCTTCAAAGACCCGCCGGAAAAAGCGACCTGGACAAGGTCGGGACGGTAGAAACTTTCTCGCAGTTGCTCTGTGCTGCATTCCTTACCGCCGATTTTCACCTTGAGATACTGGTCGCCTTTGGGAGAGGAGTTGTAATAACCATTTGGTGTGGTAACGATCCATTCGCCGTCTTCAAAAGCAATCATGGAAACAACTTCCTCGCCAGTGGAAACATTCCATATTCTTATAGAAGCATCTCCTGCGGAAATGACGTGTTTGCCATCGGGGGAAAATTTTGCAGAAGCACCCATTCCGGTATGTCCGGCGAAAACTTTCCAATCAGTTCCAGATGCTAAATCCCAGATTTTCACCTTACTATCACTGCCCGCTGACAAAGCATATTTACCATCCGGCGAAAAAACTACGGAGCTAATGCCATTCATTCCTGTGTGTCCGATGAATTTTTTTATCTGCGTTAAATTTTTTGCATTCCACAATATAACGCTATTATCTTGTCCGCCGGACAAGGCATACTCACCATCTGAAGAAAAAGAGACAGACCATACATTACGAGGGGGATCTAAAAATTTCTTTTCGATTACTACAGCCCTTCTTACAGACTTCCCCAATAATGTATCCCATAAGTCCATTTGACCTTCACTGTCGCCGGTTAAAACATGTTTGCCATCCGGGGAATATACAACAGACTGAACAAAGTTTTGTAATTTAAAATCTTTAATTTCCCTTCCTGTTGCTACATCAAAGATTTTCATGGTCGGAATTTTAGTACCAAATGGACTCGCCAAGTTAGAAGGAGGGCCGCCACGTATAAAATATTTCCCGTCCGGAGAAAAATTTATAGAGGCACCTATCCCTTCATCAAATGTCCTTATTTCTTGCCTTGTGACTAAATCCCAAAGTTTTGTCCCTTTGCCGCCGGAAGCAAAATATTTTCCATCAGGTGAAAAAGCGATAGCAATTGGCCAAGTCATAAAACCTTCATGAGAGAAAGTTTGCATTTTTTTCCCGTGAAGAACGTCCCAAAGGATAAAAGAATCCATGCCACCCGATAAGACATAACTTCCATCCGGAGAAATATCTACTTTACCCACTGCGGGAGCTTTTTGCTTAATTTCCCTAGATATATCACCCTTCACAGTAAGAACAGGCGTTGTCGCACAGGAAGAAAGAACAAGTGCAAAACACACTGTGAAGATTATTCGATAGACAGACATATTCACCCGCCATTTGAATCGAGTAGCCTAGTTTCTTCCGTAGAACACAAAACCCGGTCTCTTTTCAGAAACAGGGTTTCAATAATCTCTCCGTGACGTCACCCTTTTCAAAGGGTTCAAATGGTCGTTAACAGATTGACAATGCCTTATTCAAATATGTCTCCTTGTGGCCCTAATAAGTTGAGAAGTCAAGGGAATCATATTTCATTATTTTCTCGGCAAGGGGTATATCAGCAGGGGCCAAATCATACTGGTTAAGACGGTCTATATGAACCCATTCGTAATCGTCGTGCTCCATTAGTCCTATTTCGCCAGTTATCCAGTAGGCCCTGTATGCCAATAATTGAATGGAGCCATAGTCATATTGATAGATGCTCTCGCCAAAAAATTCGCCGACATCAATATCAATATCCAGTTCTTCCTTTATTTCCCTCCTGAGGCACTTTTCGGGAGTTTCTCCATATTCTACTGTGCCTCCCGGAAATTCCCATTTTCCTTTCAATGGGTCATTTTTCTTCCTTTTGGCAATCAGTATCTTCCCATTATGCACTAATATTGCTGCCGTTACTTTTTTCATTTACCTGGCTCGTAGTTCGCCTTCAGGGGGATAACCCGCCTGACGCCGCTTCTCGGATTTGGCGTATCACCATGTCTTCTTGGTATAAGATGGATGTGGCAATGCCATACGGTTTGACCTGCAGCTGCTCCCGCATTTACTCCTACATTAAATCCGAGTACGGTTTTATCTTCCTCCAGCAACCACTTCCTCCTGACTCGGATTAAATTATTGATGGCCTGTTGCTCTTTCTCTGTAATGTCAAAATAATCGGCAAAGTGCCTCTTGGGAATGACCAAGGTATGCCCATCGGACACTGGGAACCCATCTAATACGGCAACGGCATACTCATTCTCAAGTATAGCTCCGCCCTTTGATTCTTCACAGAAGACTACATCAGAAATTTCCTCATAAAGTTCAGCATCAACTGACTCGATATACTGCGTGGAACGGTTATAGAAAAAATCTTCATGCCTCATGCGGTACACTCCCCCTCAAGGCACCCAAGCAAGCTAGCATATGCTATTTGTCAAGAATCGACGGCGTGAACGACTCGGCCCACCAGTCGGTCGCCGCAGGGACCTAGCCGATCAGCCTGTCGAGAGCGGCGGCAGGTGGATGTTCTCGAACAGGATCGCCTGCCCCGGCCAGACCACGTCGATGTCCCACTCCTTCAGGATGGTCCCTGGGCTGCCTGCGCGCATATAGTAGAAGCCGTACTCGTAGATCCTGTACGTGCCGTCGTCTTCCTTGATCGCGGCATGGGCACAGAACACGTCGTAGTTCTCCCAGTACACGAAGGCGCCGGACTCCCGCTCGCGCTCGTGGCTTTGGAGCTCCCGCGTGATCACGACCCGTTCGGTGGGGCGCTTGATTAGGCGCTGCGCGATCTCGAGCAGGTCAGGGTAGTCCAACGCCTCGGGCAGGCGGGCGTTGCGCAGCCGTTCCTCCGCTGCCTTCGCGCACAAGGGGCGCATAGAAGTCGCCCGCGCCTGGAGGTCGGCGAGCACAGTGTCTCTCGCCGTGTCCTGCTTGCCATTGAACGCCCCAGTAAACAACGCCAGCCGGTGCGCCGCAACCACCCCGGCTTCGAGCGTCTGGGTGGCGTCGCGCGCACCATCCGCCAGCACTCCCTTGTCCATCTCCTCGGGACAGATGGCGAGCGCCTTGTCTGCAACGGCCTGCCAGTCCGCGATCACGCCGGTGCTGGCCTCGCGCAGGATGCGCGGCTTGTCGGACAGGAACCGTCGCACCTTGTCCCGTAGCAAGACGTCCGTGTCGATGGCGGGCGCCCAGCGCAGGACGTTCTCGAAGTAGGGGACGGTTGTCTCGAGGCGGTGCTGCCACTCCAGCAGCCCGTTCGCGAAGCGTGCCACGTCGTCGTCGTTGCAATCGGCGGAGATACGGGGCGGGAACGTCGGCACCTCGAAGGCGCCCATGTGCTGTGTAACCGCGGTGAACAGCTCGCCCTTGACGAGCAGGTCGGCGAGTTGCACCTTGCTGGTCTCGGTCTTCTCCGCCAAGAGCGCGTCAAACTCAGCGAGCGCCGCGTAGGCAGCCTTGGCATCGGGGTGGTCTACGTTCTCGACCGGCGCCAGCATGTCGTGGAGGCGCTTCGAGGTCGAGTGGAACGTGCCGTCGCAGCCGTCGGCACCCAGGACCGTCCGATCGCATGCGCGCAGCTCGGCGATGGCAGTCGCGTGCTCGCCGCGGAACCGCCCCACCCGGTGGGCGTCGTCGGGACTCAACATCGCCGAAGCGGTCGCAACCATCTCGTCGATTGTCCGCAGGTAAGCGGCCACCTGCTCGCGGGCGGCTTGCGCCTCCGGGGCAACGGGGTCCGCGACCTGGGCGATCGCGGCCTCCATCTCGGCGCCGGCGGCACGGTACTTCTGGAGAATCGGCGGCTTGGCCAGGTTCTGTGGGCGCTCGGCCTTCAAGTACATCATCCAGCGGTTGTACAGCGAGGCAAAGGAGCGCAACGCGTCGCCGGCGGGCTTCACGGGTGCGGTGGGAGGGGGCTCCGGCACGGCTGGCGTGCAGGGGGCCGAAGAGGTTAGCGCTGCTGGTGCCGCGGGGGTGGCGCCGTCGCCTATAGCAGCAGCCAGCATGGCGTCGTACTGCGCGATCTGTTGCCGCCGCTGCTGCACTTCGGGGTGGTCCTGCTGCGGAATCGGCTTGAGGCGTTCGCGGAGACGATCGCCAAGGTCCTGGTACTCCTTAACTTTCGCCGAGTCCTTGAGCGTGCCCGGGCGGACCTGCTTCAGGAAGCCCATGCAGCGTGCGAAGTCCTTGTCGAAGAAGCCGAGCAGCCGTTTGTCGTTAAATGCGAGTTCCATTGGCAGACCCCCTTGCTGGTCATTTTATGATAAGGTATTGCTTTCAATGGGCGAAATTATAGGGGGGCTGTTTTTGCTTGTCAAGGGATATTTGGGGTCTATTTTACATCGAAAAGCGGGGGCTGGCGATACGGTCAACTGGACCGACGGCCTTCTGCTTACTGACTACAGTAAGGTGCAAATATCCCCGATCATCGTAGAAAGCAACCGCCAACTACGACTTTCATCCCGTAATACTCAGGTAAAATCAAAGATAAAGTGTAATATACTAACCAGTTAGAACACCTACAAGTATGCACCTTCATTGTATCGCAAAATCTGAGCATTATCGAAGGAAAGGTGCAATGTGACGACCTTCTTTATGTGGCAAGGCGAGACAGTATGGCCTGTCCACGTAACCGGAATCAAATGCCACCCCACCACAACAGCTTGTGTTAATACTTCCTTGACATACAAGACAACTTTCCGTATCCTCAGTTCATACAGAAGCAAGATCTTATCAATCGGCGGCGCGCAGCAGCCGAAGCTCGATTCGCGAAAGATCCCTCCCTCGGCGGGCCAGCCGAGGGAACCAGCCAGGCCGTCCGGCGTGGTCTTAGCTACGCAGGTGCGCCGCCTTTCGTATCTCATCGGCAAGACGGTCACTAAAGACATACTCGACGGCAACGGCGATGTCGTGGTCCGCGCCGAGTGCGATTCGCACAGGGTGCTGGACCTCATGCGCATGGTGGACCTCGCTTCGGAATAGTATCTGCAAGCGGCACTATAATAATCCTCGAAATGAACGGAGATATATTGATGGAAAGCGCAACATGGAACAAACCGGTTATTTTTGATGAATTCCCAAAGCTCCGGGAGCTGCCATGGTTGCGTATCGGCAACATGCCCACGCCCGTGGAGGAAGTCCCGGCTTTGGCTGAAAAACTCGGCACAGGCCGCATGTTCATCAAGCGCGATGACAAGACCAACGCGGTTTATGGCGGCAACAAGGTTCGCAAACTCGAATTTATCTTAGCCGATGTGGTGCGGCAGGGCCTGGGCTCGATGCTGACGATAGGCGGCATCGGGTCGAACCATCTTCTCGCGACGACGGTGCACGGAAATTCGCAGGGCCTGAAGACACACGGCATCGTTATGCCGCAGCCGGTCACTCCGCACGTAAAAAAGAGTTTGCTATTGTACGCGCACTTCGGCACGGCGCTGCATCTTGTGGAGGGCGATGCGAACTTGCCCGGCGAGTTGTCGCGCCTGCTGGATGAGAACGCGGTCAAGGGCAATCCGATGTATTTTGTGCCGGCGGGCGGTTCGTCTCCACTTGGCACCATTGGCTATGTCGAGGCGGCGTTCGAGCTGCGCCGCCAGATAGGTGAGGGACTGTTGCCTGAGCCGGATTACATTTTCGTCCCATGCGGATCGGGCGGAACCGCTGCTGGACTGAACCTCGGCGCACGCGTCGCAGGGTTGAATTCGCGCGTCGTCAGCGTGCAGGTCACGGACCTCGCAACGGCGTTCCTCGTCTCACAGCTTGCCACGATAACTTCCACAAAGCTGCACCTCATGGACCGCTCTTTCCCGAAGAATATTTTTCTTCCGAAAGACCTCGACCACAGGGACAAGTTCTACGGGGGCATGTATGGGAAGTTGACGCCTGAAGGCCAGGAAGCCATAAAGATGTTTGAGGAAATCGTGGGCCTGGACCTTGAGGGGGTTTACACCGGCAAGACGGCCGCCGCCATCGTGGATGCCGCGCGTAGTGGCGAGCTCCGCGGCAAGAGCGTCCTTTATTGGCACACTTTTAATTCAGTCAGCCTTTCCGGTGTTGCGGCGACGCATTCGTACGAAGAACTCCCCGCGAAATTCCACAAGTTCTTTACCTGCGATGAGCACACCTGCGAATCCGCATGAGTTGCGGAACAGCTACCCGAACTGGAAATCCACCGTCAAGCTTTCCCACACTTCAGCCCGTAATTACGCCGACGGTCAACCCTTCACCTTTCGATTGGTTATCAATAGGGCTGAGCTTGATAAAATATTAATGAAGCCGCGCATCTAACACAAATGTTGAGTTTTCGATTTGGAATTGAAGTGAGGATTACCAGCTATAATCAGTAAATTTATTGCCCCGGCATGGCAAATTAGTCACTCCGCGATCGTCACGCGAAACAGGAGCTCGATCTCCTGATTTTCCCCGACGGGGCGTTTGAAACTCAGAAGGGTGCCATTTTCGACCCCAGCGGGGATGGAAACGGTGAAGACTAGGGTATCCTGGCCGATGTGAAGCCGGATATCCCTCTCCGTACCCTCGAAGGCCTCGTCTGATTTCAAGGAAAGATCGTGGATGTGGAGATCGGATTGATAGGGAGCGAAACCAGCCGGGCGTGTTCCGGTTTCCCGGAAGGTTTTCCTCTTACGTCCCAATGCCCGCCCTATTCCTCCCCCTCTGCATCCAAAGCCCGAGAAAGAATCAGTCTCAAAGGGGTGGTTCCAACGATCAAAGGTGGAAGGGCGGAAAGGAGAACTTCCGGTGAGGGAATCACGGAGCAGATCGTAATGATTCCGTTTGTCCCAATTGCTCAGAACGTCGTAGGCTTCGTTGATTTCCTTGAACCGGTCCTCGGCATGGGGATCATCCCTGTTCGTGTCAGGGTGATTCTTAAGGGCCAGTTTCCTGTAGGCGATTTTAATTTCGCTCTCTTGCGCGTCTCTTGCGATCCCAAGAATTGCGTAATAGTCTTTTCTCTGCATCGGGTGACATGCACTCGCATATTGAACTGATATTTACATTGGATTGAGTGATAAGGTGTTGCTTTCGCATGGCGGAGGTATATAGAGACGGACTTTGTATGTCAAGAGGATTTTGGCAGTTCTCGAACCCACTTTCCAGAAAAATCACCCTTAAAAAACTGCAACTTTTACCCCGTAAGTTGTGCCGACGGTCCCTCCACCTTTTGATTGGTTATCAATAGGGCCAATCTTGATAACATATCAATGAAGTTGCACATCTATCACCAAGTCGTTAAAAAAGTAAATCTTAAAAAACAATGAATTCCGTTTGAACTGTAGCACCTTCACTTGTTCTTAAAATTTTAATTCTATATTCTTTTTAAAATAAAACAGCCCCTAAACTTTGTCCGGTCTAGGGGCTGTAATTTTAATTCAAACCTTTCTTTTTAAATTGCATTAAGTGTTTATTTTCCCCTCGGATACGGCCAGGCCATGATGCCGCCTTCCATGACCTTGACGTTTTTCCACCCCTTGCCTTCCAGCACCAGCGCCGCTTCATAGCCGCGCAGTGAAATCTTGCAGTAACAAATGATTTCTTTGTTCTTATCTTCGGGAAGCTCCTTCAATCGCTTGCGCAAGGCACCAAGGGGAATTAGAGTCTCGCCGATGCCGAGGCGTATCTGTTCAAATTCATCAGGTCCCCGCACGTCAAGAATAAACGGTTCTTCGTTGGCGAGAACTTTTCCCCGAACTTCCTTGCAACTGATGCCTTTGAGCCTGTTTTTCATTTTATTTTGCATCAGGTGCGCCGTCGCGATGAAGTGATCGATGGCTAGGGAAAAAGGCGGAGCATAAGGGAGATCCGCATTTATGAGATCTTCGACAGTCAGTTTGCCTTGAATTGCCATCGCCCACTGAGCTATTTGCTTGCTGACGTTGCCCGGTCCGATGCACTGGGCACCCAATAACTTACCAGTTTTTCGATCAGCGATGAGCTTGGTGACTAGGAGCTTACCTTCCATGTATCCGGGTTTGTCAGGACTGGCGTTGATTACTGTGATGATGTCATAATGCCCCCATTTTTTTGCGGCTGTCTCTGAGAGTCCCGTTGAGCCTGCGGTATAATCAAAAACCTTGCAGATACCTGTTTGAATCGTTCCTGGAAATACTATGCAATTTTCCGAAGCGGCGTTTTCTCCCGCCACACGTCCCTGAAGGTTGGCCAAATCACCGTAGGGCGCCAGGACCTTTTTGCGGGTAATTCTGTTCACCGTTTCAACACAGTCGCCCACGGCATAGATGTCCGGGTCGGAAGTCTGCATGTATTTGTTGACATTTATGCCGCCCAATTTTCCTATTTTCAAGCCTGCCTCTTTGGCCAGTTTGACGTTGGGGCTGACGCCAATGGTCACGACCGCTAATTCACAAGACAGTTCCATGCCGTTTTGCAATTTTACCGCCGTCAGTTTTCCTTTTTCACCCATAAAGGCAGCTACGCCGTTGCCGGTGATGACATTAGCTCCTTTGCTTTTGACATGGTTTTCCACGAGCTTGGCCAGTTCCCAGTCCAGAAAAGTGAGCATTTGAGGCAGAAGTTCAATCACTGTTATTTCGATACCAGCAAGTTGAAGCGCTTCACAGGTTTCGATGCCGATCAAACCGCCGCCTATAACTACAGCTTTCTTTATTTTTTTTTCATCACGAATTTTGCGCAGATAATCGTTGTCTTTCATGGATTTCAAGGTTGTAATGCCTTCGAGTTCCAGACCGGGCACCGGCGGCATTTGAGAGACAGAACCGGTGGCGATAACGAGTTTATCATAAGTCAGTGAGCCGGTTTCTCCTGTCGCAATATTCTTGAACGAAACGGAATGGTTTTCCCGGTCGATGGCTGTGATTTCCGTATTTACTTTCGCATCGATGTCTTTGGCGTTCAGATAGAACGTCGGAGTTCTCACAACGCCCGTGGGCGTACATAAAAGCATGTTGCGGTCATTGAAATATCCGCCAATGTAATAGGGATAACCGCACGACGCCATGGAAAGATCAGCATCTTTTTGCAGGATAACGACTTCGGCATTGTTGTCTATTCTTCTGGCTTTTGCCGCTGCTTTGGGACCTGCGGCTGACCCGCCGATCACTATAATTCTTTTTCTTTTTGTCATAGCGTCCTCCTTATAGTTGTTTGCCAAATGACCTGCCCCGAGTATCTGTACCATATGTTAAGTTAGAGTTCAGCAGTTTTCTGATTATTTCCGATTGAAGTTGAGAAGGGCGGTCGTCTGGATTTGGTGGCAGAGTTCCATCCGTAATGCTTATCCAAAAAAACATCGCTGCCTATTGGATGCACCAAAACCTCGCTTGGCTGTATCGATGTGAATCAATGAGTACCTTTTGAAGTAGAGCATGACAGGGCGGCTAAGGTGCGCTGTTAATCGTCCCCTCCAGCCTTTGGTTCGCTTTCCGTCGCACTTTCTCCGCCTTCTTTGAGCCAGAGGGTCGGTAGAGCCAGATTCCAGTGCAGAGCGGCAAGCCGAATCACTAAAGTGACCGCGGTGGCTACCAACACGATGATAAGACTTGGCAACCGAAGATGATACAGGAACGCAAGCAGAACCGCGCCACATAAGCTCGCCGATGCATAGACTTCCCGGCGAAAAATCAGCGGTATCTCCCCCGAAAGCACGTCACGAAGGATGCCGCCAACCACGCCCGTAGTCACGCCCATGACGATTCCGATACTGTACGCATGCGTTTCCTGGAGTCCCCTCTGAAACCCTATGACCGTGAAACCCGCGAGGCCAACCGCATCCGCATA
>JAPLJV010000031.1 GCA_026388415.1 Deltaproteobacteria bacterium
GATGCCGACACGGGCGGTTACAATCTGCAAGCGGCCTTCTCCACCGGCCATGTAGCCGGCGAACAGGCTGTCGCCTTCGTAAAAGAACGGATGGAAACTCAATTGCGTTGACATCCCCTGTTCTGCTGATTATACTAAAAATATTAAAGAGGAGGAGGAGGAGGAGGAGCAAAATGAGACGTATAAAATGGCTGCACTTGATAGCGATTTTTTTGTTGGTTGCGGTTTCGGCCTGTACAAAATACGAAAGACAGGTGGTTCCTTTCAAACTTCCGACGGCCTACCCGAACGCCACGGAGGCTGCCGAGGCAACCATCGCCGCCAAGGCCTACGACGGCAAAGATGAGGCTGGTAATGCTTTCGGCTTTGACATCCGCGGCGCCGGCATCCTGCCCGTCCAGGTCATATTTGACAACAAGGGCGCTCATTCTCTGGAAATTGTCCCGGCGCAAACCTTCCTGGTGGATGAGGCCAATAACCTCTGGCCTATTCTCGATGCGAGCCTTGCCTACGACCGGATAAACAAAAAGACGGAGCTGGGCAACGTCGTGCCGGAGGGCGCCAAATCCGGTATGCTGGCTGGCGCCGCCGGAGGCATCATCGGCGCGGCAATCGGTATTGTTACGGGGACGAGTGTCGGCGAGGCAGCCGCAAAAGGGGCGGCCATCGGCGCGGCGGCCGGTCTGACCATGGGAGGTGCAAAGGGTTTGACCGATGACGAGGCGCGTTATCAAATCCGGGATGATCTGAAGACCAGATCTCTGGAAAAGCGGGCGGTAAAACCCTACGAGATTGCCCACGGGTTCATTTTTTTCCCCGGCGAAGCCGGGAAGCCCAAGGAGCTGCGCCTGCATCTGAAAGCAACTGATACAGGCACAATTTATCCCCTCATCTTAAAATTCTAACGGAAAAGGACAAAAGGAAATAACTATGGACGAAGGATGGATTTTACTAATTGTCGTTGTCGGATGGTTCGTCGTGAACCGGTATGTCTTGCCCAGAATGGGAATTGCCACCTGAATGGCTTCTCCCAACGGGAAGGATTCCTGTAAAAAAGATGTCAATAAAAACAACGCCTGCCAGAGATGAAAATGCTCGGATCCGTCGCCTGAGGAAGATGGATAAGACGAATCTGTCCCCTGATGGTGGACCTCAGTTCAACCGACTGATATTCACCGGCAGCCCCTATCTGCTCCAGCATGCGGAAAACCCTGTCGCCTGGTATCCCTGGGGCGCCGAAGCCTTTGATAGAGCAGTTAAGGAGGACAAACCGATATTTCTCTCCATCGGCTATGCCACCTGCCACTGGTGCCATGTCATGGCCCATGAGTCCTTCGAGGACAGGCAAGTTGCTGAAGTGCTCAACCGGCACTTTATAGCGATCAAGGTTGATCGTGAGGAGCGCCCGGACGTTGATGACCAATACATGGCAGCGGCTCATCTGATGAACGTCAGCGGTGGGTGGCCCTTGAATGTTGTTATGAACCATGACCGACGTCCCTTCTTTATTGCCACCTATATACCAAGGAACCGGCGGCAGGGGATGCTGGGTATCATAGACGTCTTGGGGAGAATCGCCGACGCGTGGGTTACCCGGCGCGGAGAAATCGCACAGCAAGGGCAGGCCGTCATCAAAGCACTGGCCGAGCTGTCGTTGCCCGCGACAATGGACCCTCCCGGCGGGGAAGTGCTGGCAGAAGCCTACCGGCAGTTGAACGCTATCTACGACCGGACTTCAGGCGGATTCGGCTCGGCGCCAAAGTTTCCCATGCCGACGTACCTTTCTTTTTTGGTCCGCTACTCCGGCCGCAACGGATCAAGAGAAGCGCTGGGGATAGTGGAGCATACGCTGCGCGCCATGCGGAAAGGCGGAATCTATGATCAGATCGGCTATGGATTCCACCGCTACAGCGTTGACCAACAATGGCTTGTCCCCCATTTTGAGAAAATGCTCTACGATCAGGCCCTGCTGGCCATAGCGTATCTGGATGCGTTTCAGGCGACCGGGGAGGTGTTCTTTCGGGAAGTGGCGGGTGAACTTTTCGATTATGTGAAGCGTGAGATGACCAATCCGGAAGGGGGCTTCTACTCAGCCCTGGATGCCGACAGCGAGGGAAAGGAGGGAACTTACTATCTCTGGACCCCGGCCGAAGTGGAAACCGTCATCGGGAGCGAGGCGGCCCTGCGCTTTTGTCGGCTCTTTGGCGTTACCCAGCAGGGGAATTTCGAGGGGCGCAATATCCTTACCTGGCCTCAAGAGCTGGATAAAATCGCTTCAAGAGAACAAGAGCCTTTTGCAAAGTTAGTGGAAGATGTTGCGCAGTGGCGGCGGATGTTACTGCACGACCGTGAACAAAGAGTTCGGCCGCTTCGGGATGAAAAGATCATAACGGCCTGGAATGGTTTGATGATAGCTGCTCTGGCACGCGGCTATGGCGCCACCGGCGTGGATGACTACCGCCGCGAAGCGGACCAGGCAATAACGTTTATCCGGGAGAAGATGACGGATTCTTCGGGGAGACTCATGCGTATTCGGCATGCCGGAGGCGAAGCTATTCCCGCTTTCCTGGAGGATTACGCCTTCTTTTGCTGGGGGGTCATTGAACTCTACCAGGCCACCCTCGAACCGTCCTATCTCACAGTAGCTCTCCAGTTTACGGGCGAAATGCTCGGGCTCTTTCGCGACCCCGATAACGGAGGGCTTTTTGAAGCCGGCGGGGATGTGGAACCGGTGCTGGTGAGGACGAGGGGAGGCAACGATAGCGTCACGCCGTCCGGCAGTGCGGTGGCGGCCATGAACCTGCTCAGGCTTGGCAGGATTACTAAAGATGCGGCATTAATCAGTGCAGGGGAGGCGGTCCTGCGGTCAAATATGAGCAATGTTGTCCGGCAGCCCGCCAATTACGTCGCTTTGTTTTCTGCCTTCGACTATATCAACGGCCCCGTAGTAGAGATAACCCTGTCCGGCGGGACTCATCTGTCCGATCGCTCTGCTATGCTGCAAACCATTGGGCGTCGCTCCATACCGGGGCTTGTCATTCGTTCTGCGATTGATGGGGAAGATTATCCGGCTATTGACGGCCGCACGACCGTTTACCTCTGTGCCGCCGGGGCTTGTCGCCCGCCGCTTGTGGAGGCAAAGGACCTGGAGATGATGCTGGATGAAATAGGCCCGCTTAAGGGGAAGTGCTGAGTGCTGAGGACTGAGTAAAAGAAAGTACTCAGCACTCGGAACTCAGCACTTTTGTTCAAGGGTATTCCGGCAGTGCTGGGCCAGATTCGTGAGCAGGAGAAGCTGGGGGTTATCGCTCGCCGCCTCAATGAGGTTCGCCAGACCAGCAGGGATATGGGCAAGAAATTCCGGCTGGTTCCGTTGCCTTCCCAGAAATCCGTAAGCGCCCAGGGCCTGCATGAGGCGCTGTACGGATGCCTGTTGGAACATGGCCCGGAAGTGAGCCAGGTCATACTCTTTCTCGTAGAAAGAGTAATAATACTGGAGCAATTCCTCCCTCTCGGCTGCAGTGAAAGTAACATACGGGTCATAAAGGAGCGATCCCAGGTCATAGCAGGGGTGGCCGTAGCGCATCCCCTGAAAATCAATCAGTACAGGTTGATTGTCATAGATCATGACATTTTGCGACTGCAGGTCGCGATGAATCAGGCAAGTCGCCATCCCGGTCAGATTTGCCGCCAACAGGGCCAGCTCTGCTTCCAAGGCTTCAGCTTCTGACGCGTCCAGTTCGATCCGGCAAACGCCCTGCACAAAATGCTGCCGGAAATAATCGCGCTCCCAACGGTAAAGCTCAGAACCGAATGCCTCCATCAGCGGCAACCCGGCCAGAGACGCGTCCCCCGGTTGCAAGGCATGCAATTTCCGGATCATATCCAGGGTCTTTAAGTAATATTGCCGGCGTATCTCACAGGTTGCCTGCCGGTAGTGCCAAAGGTCGTATTCGCCCAGGTCTTCCATCAGGATGACCCCCCCGGCAGCGTCATGATGGAAAATCTGCGGCACGGAAACGCCGATTCCGCGCAGAAATGCGGCCTGGGCCGTGTAATAATTGTTTTCCCGGCGGTCGCGGTCGTATTGCATGAAAATACAAATGGCACGGTTGCCGCTGCGGACCCGGTAGAACGACCGGGCGGACCCTCCGCGGGCGATGGGGATTATCGAAAGGGGCTGATCTTCCTTAATCCCCAGCACCTTGCGGACCGTGGCGCCGATCTCTGTGAATGAATGACTCACCTGGCGCCCTCTTTTGTTGCGGACAACAGTTTGTTTAACTTTTCATATTCCTCCAGGGAGCCGGCATCATACCACCGGCCCTCATCTATTATTACCCCGGCCACTGCTCCGGGCAGCTCTCTGATCATATCGAGAAAAACTGTGATGACCGACTCCGGCCGGCTTGGTTGCAGGTGGCCGAGAAAACTTTTTTTCACAACATAGATGCCCGTAAACAAGCATTTTTTGCCCTGACCGCCGAGCTCGCCACGGAGATCGCAAACCTCATTTTGTTTGTTGAGACATACATTGAGTGGCTCGCCGCTGCTGCGCAAGGCCAGGGTCACTTCCTTGCCTGCCTCCTGATGGGCATCTAAAAGTCGCCGGAGCGGCAGGTCGCTGATTACATCGCCATTATATACCAGCAGGTCATCATCGCCCTCCAGGAGATCCTCAATATTTTTCAGACCACCGGCGGTGTCAAGCAGCAGCGGCTCGTAGCGAAAAATGATCGGAATCCCCCGCCATTGCTTTTCCGGAAAGACCTGGTCGTAAACAGGGGCCAGGTGGTGGGTATTGACGATGAAGCGCTCCACGCCGAGGGTAAGGAGCTGCTCCATGGCATAGGTGATGATGGGGCGACCGCCCACCGGCAAAAGGGGCTTCGGACAGGAATCAGTCAGGGGACGTAGACGAGTGCCCTGCCCGGCGCCGAGGATAAAAGCTGTTTTAATATAATTTTCAGTCACTTGGCACCGTTTACCACCTTTTTACCGAAGGCCGGATCTATCTTGATCAGGGCCGTGACGATAAAGCCGGGAATCGTGGTCAGGGCCACCCAGATGAAGAAGTGCTGATAACCCAACTGCTCCTGAATCCAACCGCTGCACATGGCAGGCAGCATCATGCCCAGCGCCATGAAGCCCGTGCCGATCGCATAATGGACGGTCTTGTATTCTCCCTCCGCCGCCTGGATCATCACCAGCGTAAAGGCCGTAAAGCCAAAGCCGTAGCCGAACTGCTCAATCGCCACAGCCAGATTGACAATAAGCAGATTCTGCGGCAGGGCGTAGGCCAGATAAATGAAGATCAAATCCGGCAGGTGCATCGCACATACCATCGTCCAAAGCCAGTATTTTAAGCCCTTTTTATAGACCGCCCACCCCCCGATCAGCCCGCCGGCCATCAAGGCCAGAACGCCTACGGCGCCGTAAGCGAAGCCCACCTCGCCGGTCGTCAAGCCCAAACCGCCCCGGAACGGTGGATCGAGCAGAAAGGGGGCCACCATCTTCACCAACTGCGCCTCGGCAAAACGATAAAAAAGGAAAAATGCCAGCAGAACCACAATATCCTTCTTCTGGAAGAAAAGTAGCATAATCTTGAAGAAGTCGGCCGCTCTATGCTGGGAAGAGGCCACCGGCGCGGGGCGATCAGACGCCGGCACGGGAAGCGCTATAAGGTGATACAGAAAGAGCGCCAGAAAAATAGCCGCGACGGCAAAAAAAGTCAGCGACCAGGCCGAGGCAACGGGCATACCCTGCATTTCCAGATAGCCGGCCAGGATCACAAGTCCCCCCTTGGCGGCAATGGTCGCCATCCGGTAAAAAATGGTGCGAACTCCCACCAGAGCTGCCTGTTCATCCTGCCGGAGACCGAGCATGTAAAATCCGTCGGCGGCAATATCATGGGTGGCGGAACTGAAGGCCATGATCCAGAAAAAAAGCAGGGTAAACCGGAAAAAACCCGCCACCGGGATGGCCAACGCCAGGCAGAGAAGAGCAAGGGCAATCAACAACTGCATCGCCAGTATCCAGGATCTCTTGGTGCGAAACATGTCTACCAGGGGACTCCAGAGCGGTTTGATGACCCAGGGCAGGTAGAACCAGCTCGTATACAAAGCAATGTCCGTATTGGAGACGCCCAGTCGTTTATAGAGGACGACGGAAACCGTCATGGCGACAATATAGGGGATGCCTTCGGCAACATATAAGGTGGGCACCCAAAAAAAGGGGCGGAGCAACACTGGCTTTTTTGGCATGAGTTCCCGCCTTGTTCATGTTTTATGATAGATACCTTGGTCTTGTATAAGACTTCTTCGCTATTCGTCAAGGACAATATCCGGTACTCCAGCATACAGATATTCATGCAAATATAAAGTTGCAATTTTGGTCATCAAGGTATATTAAAGATCAAAGGATACGCAACATCGGCCTGTTGCTTATGCAAATATAGTGGGTGATAAATATGCAAATTAATAAGTATGCCGCCACGGTGTTTAGTTTATTACTTTTCATATCTTTATTTGGATGTGCTGCCAGAGCTCCGGTAAGAGGCATTGCCGATAGGTCGCTACTCAAAAAAACCAGTTCCTCTTCTACTCTGTTCGATTCCAGAAGTCGGACAGAAGCATCGAGGGGCTGGCTGGGTGTATCTGTTCAGGACGTTACGGCGGAAGTTGCCAAGAACCTGAATCTCAAACCACCAACCGGAGCCTTTATCGTGGGGGTATCTGAAGATGGCCCGGCAGCCAGGGCTGGTCTGAGGTCCGGAGATGTCATCACGGCTGTAAATGGCCGAACGATTAATAACTATTCCACATTATCAATGATCGTAGCTAACTTCCGTGTAGGAGAAAACGTTAAAATCAAGGCGTTTCGGAATGGCCAGGAAAGAATCTATTCGGTAACCATTGAAAGAAGAAACGAAAATGAGATAGAAACTGCCGCGCGAGATAGTAGGTCCGGGATAATGGCACAAGAACTGGCGCAGGGCAAAGAAGCTCCCCTTAATAGAAGCGCCAAGGACGATAGGGCTAAAAATATTTCACGTTTGTCTGTCTTCAATTTTAATGCGGTCAATATAGATGCTTCTAAATACGGACCAGAAGTCACAAACTTGCTCACCGACGCCTTGGGCAAGAACCAAGCCTTCTCAATAATCAGTCGCCATGATCTGCTGGAATTTCTTACGCTTAACAACCTTCAGCAGAACGATAATTTGAGTGATATTGTCAGCATCGGCGGCAGACTGGGGTTAAATTTCATCGTTACCGGACGCATTGAGAAGAAAGGGATGATTTTGGCACTTGAGTTTATCGTTGCAAGCGTTCGTGACGAAAAAGTTATCTTTACCCGTAAGGTTCAGGTTGCGGGTGATTCAAATCTGGCAACGGAAGTGATTAAAATAAGCGACAGCATTTCAGCCGCCATCATAAACAGCGCCCACTAATTCCGATAGCGCTTGGTGAAAACATTAAAGGATCGTATCCGCGGATAGCTTCCTGCTATACGTAACAAAATATTGTTAAAACCTCAGTGCTGATAAAGCTTTTAAACGTAAGAAAATCCATATGAATACCTATAATTTTTAATGTGATGCTAACGTGGAGGTCAGCCGGAGGCCGGCTTTATAGCCGATTGGCTGGACAGTCTTGTTGGGCAATCTACTCTTTCGGTTTGTCCGATGTCAATCGCTGCCCCCTAATGTTCCCTTTGCACTGACCTCCTCTATGGGATGTGGAGCGCATGGGACGCCACTAACAGCACAAACCCGGACACGCCCAGGACTGCAATTAACAGCTCTCGCTTGAACCGCATATACTCTCCAACCCTGGTGTTCACGTAGTGGGTCAGAACCTTCCAGTTCAGAATCATGTGGACGACGGCCGCTATTAAGAAGAGCAGGGAAGCGGTATTGTGCATGGTCATGAACAGGTGGCTCCACATAGTGTCGCCTTCATGTGAGGCAAAATGGAGCGCTATACCGGAAGGAACTAACCACACGCCTGCGCAAAATAGAGCCATAGATGCTAAGGCTCGAGCGCTCATCCCTGTCCTGTGCGCAACTTTGTCACTCATCTTGTCACTCCTCCTCCCTTTGCCCCCCTTATGTTAACGGTCAACCTTGAACTCCCACTGGCACCAGCTATCCACGGGATGAGGGCCCGGAGGACAATACTTACACGACACTTTCACTGCCGGATCTATGACGCGTGCCACATTTCCGAAGCCCACCTCGAAGGTAGGTCTGCACGCAAATAGACCCACACCGGATTTCAAACGGGCTTCCTGAGGGGGGCAGGACGTAACGGTCAGGAGCGCCATATCGGCCATCTTCTCGACACGATAAGCACATTTAGCAGCCCAACTCATGAAATTAATGGTCTGTAGCACTGCTCCGAGGCCACCGTTGTCGGGAATGGCAAGTATCTCCTTTATTCTTTTTGCTTCAAGCCTTGATGAGACATCCCACATGTTAATATCTATTTCAAGGGCTTTATCCGTGCCGTACCGCTCCTCTACCCCTGAAAACCAGAGACCATCGCAGGTGTGCCAGTTCCTTGAATACATCTTTATGAGTTCGATAAGCGTTTCTTTCGGGAGTTGCTCCAACTCCTCATGAACCGGATTGTCAGGGT
>JAPLJV010000032.1 GCA_026388415.1 Deltaproteobacteria bacterium
TATGCGGATGCGGTTGGCCTCGCGGGTTTCACGGTCATAGGGTTTCAGAGGGGACTCCAGGAAACGCATGCGTACAGTATCGGAATCGTCATGGGCGTGACTACGGGCGTGGTTGGCGGCATCCTTCGTGACGTGCTTTCGAGGGAGATACCGCTGATTTTTCGCCGGGAAGTCTATGCATCGGCGAGCTTATGTGGCGCGGTTCTGCTTGCGTTCCTGTATCATCTTCGGTTGCCAAGTTTTATCATCGTGTTGGTAGCCACCTCGGTCACTTTAGTGAGTCGGCTTGCCGCTCTGCACTGGAATCTGGCTCTGCCGACCCTCTGGCTCAAAGAAGGCGGAGAAAATGCGACGGAAAGCGGACCAAAGGCTGGAGCGGACGATTGACAGCGCTCCTCAGCCGCCCGGTCATGCTCTACTTCAAAAGGTACTAATTGATTCTCATTGATACAGCCAAGTGAGGTGATAGATGTGCGATTTCATTGATATTTTATCACGATTGGCCCTATTGATAACCAATGGAAAGGTGAATATTTTGAGCGTGATTTTTTTAGCGGGAGGTGGTATCTTCCTTCCTGAACTTAATAATTGACGGATTTCGAGAACCATGCGAGAGTTCCCACAGAAATGCTTAAAGTGCTGTGGATTGAGGAAAACCAGTATTAAATTGTAAATCGAGAGGAATCGGTTTTCTTGGCTTAAGGTGCTTCGCGCGCGGGTAAAAGCTTTATAACCAAACAAGTATTAGGAGGGCATCGCGATGATTCCGGAAAAACTGCGGGAAGTACTGAAACATGATGGGGTGGTTGCCATTGCAACTTTAGGACAGGATGGACCACACATGGTTAACACATGGAACAGTTATATAAAGATTACCAATGATGAGCGTTTATTGATTCCTGCCGGTTACATGCAAGTAACGGAGGCTAATATTGCAACAAACAATAACGTGCTAATCACAATGGGTAGTAGCAAGGTCGCTGGGAAAAACGGCCCTGGCACTGGCTTCCTCATCAAGGGCACAGCGGCCTTTATAACCTCCGGCCCTGATTTTGATACAATTAAGGCAAAATTTTCATGGGCAAGGGCCGCATTGGCAATTACAATACTCTCTGCCACTCAGACTTTATAGTCTGCAGAGGAATTTCGGTGGTAGTGTTATATTAGTCTTTGGAAGCTCCATGCAATGCTTCCTTCGAAACACAAATTGTCATACATAATGAACTTTACGCGATATTCATTATTTTTTGCTCTCGCCTCACCATAAGGCAGGTGCTGTAAGTAACTCGGTTTAAACACTTACTACTTCAAAGGTGCGGTTTTAATAGGGTGATTATTCAAGCCGTTAGAGGTATTCGTATCTTCCTGTAATGTTGCACGCCTTCTTTTTCCCGTCCATTCAACTGTTCAAACGGAAATCCTTAACATCTAATTGCCATTTGGTGATCGTTGAAGTATAAGGAATATGGTTTCGCTAATGAGGGGAATATTTCTATGCAAGCCATGCCTATAAGAATCTTCCTTGTCCTGTTTATATTTGCTTTAATCTACCCATCTCCATTGATTGCCGCACGTCTAAAACCGCCACCCGAGATCAAGAGGGAATTGCCCACGCAACCCGAAATCCTCAAGAGCAATGCTGGCCAGAGGGAGTCGGCAGAAGTCTTGCCCGGATTGAGTTCTGCCCCTGAGCGGCGGACAGCCCTTGTTATCGGTAACGGTTCATATGAGACGGGCCGCCTGAAGAATCCGGTGAACGACGCAACAGACATGGCGGCAATCCTGAAGCATTTGGGTTTCAAGGTAATCCTCAAGACCAATGCCAGCCAGCGGGAGATGGACGAAGCGGTGCGGGAGTTCGGCAGAAGTCTTACACGGAGTGATGTGGGACTGTTCTATTTCGCCGGGCATGGCATCCAGACGGGAGGAAGCAACTACCTCATTCCCGTATCAGCGCGTATTGAGAAGGAAGAGGATGTCCGTTTTGAAGCCATTGATGCAGGTCGTATCCTGTCCGAAATGGACCACGCCAACAACGGTCTTAACATCGTTCTTCTCGATGCCTGCCGTAACAATCCCTTTGCCCGGAGTTTCCGAAGCGAGAGCCGAGGATTGGCCATCATTGGCCAAGTGCCGAAGGGTGCTTTTATTTCATACGCGACGGCTCCCGGAGATATCGCGAGAGATGGAGATGGGAGGAACAGCCCCTATACAGGCGCTCTTCTACAATATATGCAGACGCCGGGGGTGCCTATTGAGACCGTTTTCAAACGGGTCAGACTGAAGCTGGATAGCGAGACAGGGGGGAAACAGGTTCCTTGGGAATCGTCATCCTTGAAGGGGGATTTCTATTTTGTCCCCAGCGGTCCACAGGCAGCGGTAGTGGAGAGACCTGCGCCTGCTCAAGCCCAACAGGACTATGCTCTGTCACGCCCCCCGGTCTCCACGACCAATGAGATTAAAAGAGACGGTTACTTCATCGTCTATGACAACGGGACGGTTCTGGACACCAAGACAAACCTGATGTGGGCAGCAAAAGACAATGGTAGCAAAATCAACTGGGCAAATGCCAAGAGCTATTGTGAGAATTACCGGGGTGGTGGTTATACGGATTGGCGGATGCCAACACGAGACGAGCTTGCGGGTCTGTATAATAAGGGTATCGGTTATACGCCAGTTTGCGCAGCAAGTGGTGATACCGCCAAAGTACATTTGACTAATTTAATAACTGTGAGTTGCTGGTGGGTGTGGGCATCGGAAACTCGCGGATCCGAGGCTGTCCCCTTCAGTTTCCTTACTGGCGTCAGGGAATGGTTTCTCCAGTCCATCGACTACAGCCACCGGGCGCTCCCGGTGCGTTCCGGAAAATAGATTAATTGGTCATTTTCTCTATTCGGGTACACAGCGAAGCCCTGTTCACTCTAAAAATTATTGCTCCATTTCAAATCGTAATACACAGAGCCCATTATGTGAGGGATGTCAATAGTTGTGGTGTTAGATGCGCGACTTCATTGATATTTGATCAAGCTCAGCCTCATTGATAACCAATGGAAAGGTGGAGGGACCGTCGGCGCAATTACGGTAGGAAACGTGGAAAAACTTGACAGCGGATTTCCAGTTCTGTAGAGTGCAGGCGTGCTTCCTGAAGTCAGTAAAAAGTCAAGCTTGAAGAAAATGCTTGATTTCGAATGGTAATAGTTAAGATAATGTATCACATCAACTTGTATATCAGAAAAAACCTGTCTACTCGATTCAAACAACGTTCTTAAACAAAATTCTTGACAGCCCGCCCCACATTTTCTTACACTCCGCGGTATATTTTAGGAGACCACGATATGTCCTATCCAAGCGGTCGACATTTTTTACAGATTCCAGGACCGACTAATATACCCGAGCAGGTACTTCGGGCGATGGCAAAGCCGATCATAGATCACCGGGGGCCGGAATTCAAGGCGCTGGTATTTGAGGTGCTCAGCGGGCTCAAGCCGGTTTTCAAGACTGCTGGACCTGTTATCATCTTTGCCTCTTCGGGAACAGGTGCTTGGGAGGCGGGGCTGGTCAATACGCTCTCTCCCGGCGATAAGGTGTTGATGTTCGAGACAGGTCACTTTGCGACCCTCTGGAAAAACATGGCCGTCCGATTGGGGCTGGAGGTCGATTTCGTCCCTGGCGACTGGCGACACGGAGTTGATCCCTCTGTCGTCGAGACCAAGCTGGCCGAGGACAGGAATCATCTGATCCGGTCGGTCATGGTCGTCCACAACGAGACCTCGACCGGCGTGACGAGCCGCATCGCCGCAATCAGGAAGGCGATGGACCGCGCCGGCCATCCGGCGCTTTTCATGGTTGATACCATCTCGTCCTTGGGCTCAATTGATTACCACCATGACGAATGGGGGGTCGATGTGACAATAAGCTGCTCCCAGAAAGGGCTGATGCTGCCGCCAGGACTCGGATTGAATGCGATCAGCGCCAAGGCGTTAACAGCGGCAACAATTGCGAAGCTTCCCAAGTCTTACTGGGGATGGGAGGAGATGCTGGCTGCAAATAAAGGAGGATTTTTCCCTTCGTCTCCGGCCACCAATCTGCTCTACGGCCTGAGGGAAAGCCTCAAAATGCTTGCGGAAGAGGGGCTCGACAATGTTTTCAGGCGTCACGAGCGACATGCCGAAGCCACGCGCCGGGCGGTCCGTACATGGGGTATGGAAATCTGTTGCCTCGATCCGGAGGAGTACAGCCCAGTGCTTACGACGGTCGTGATGCCGGAGAAGAAGGGGGCGGACGTCTACCGTGATACCGTGCTGGAGAAATTTAATATGTCCCTAGGGAGCGGTCTGGGGATACTGAAGGACCAGGTGTTCCGGATCGGTCACCTGGGAGATTTCAATGACCTGATGTTGATCGGGACCTTGGCTGGAGTCGAAATGGGGTTTGCCCTGAATGGCGTGCCCTATAAACAGGGTGGCGTCATGGAAGCGATGGGTTTCCTTGCCGTGCATTGAATTGGAGTGATGGTGTTTTATATGCTGAGCATTCTGATGTCCGTGTCCGATTTGGGAGAGTGATTTTCCGATGATCGGGGCTGAACTTATCTTCCTGAAGTCCTAAAGACGTCAAGATTGCTGAAAATGCTTGACTTCCAATGGTTATCAATAATGTTGTTTCCACGATTGTTATGATATGATGACCTGTAATGCGAGGTGACACGGGACCAACGGATAGATCGTTGTGATATTGCGGTACCGCCGGGAAACCATGCGGTAACCGGAGAAAACAAAAGTCAACCTGCGGTATCTGGAGAAACCGGTCTACTCGACTCCAACGAGGTGACAACATGAGTGTGACTATGAAAACGACGATGAAAACGGAGAGGAAACGCATCCTGTTTGTGGACGACCGAGCCAGTGATACCCAGCTGGTGAAACTTTACCTGGAACGGACCAACGGTTACGTGGTCAGGGTAGAAAATGACGCCATGGCCGCACTTTCCGCGGCGGAGGAATTTCAGCCGCACTTAATCCTGCTGGATGTGATGATGCCGGGTATGGACGGCGGGGAATTGGCCGCTTGTTTTCAGGCGAACCCAAAATTGAAAGCCGTGCCGGTTGTGTTTCTGACGGCGGCCGTCACGATAGGAGAAGTTGAGGCGGGTGGTGGGCTGATCGGGGGGCGTCCCTTTCTGGCCAAGCCGATCGTACTGTCGGAAGTGGTCGCCTGTCTCAAGCATCACTTAGGCGGATGACACGTCGCGAAGCAAACCAGGCGAAGCCAGAGCCAGGGCAGAGCGGCGTTCCCTCATACCGACTGCGGCGATCTGCACAACGGCTTTGCCAGCGTGAAATGCAAAGACTGCGGCCACGAATACCTCATGGCATTTGCCTATAAACACTGCTGCTTTTAACGAGTAATCTTCATCTTGTGTGGCCACCCTGGAATGAAGATAAGTAGGTGCTAGAAATGGCCGAAACGTTTAATTTTCCCCTTGATTTTCCCTGAGGATTTCGGGTAGAAAGTTGCAAACTGGAGAGGACGATTATTTCGGTGAGCGGGAGGGAAATGTGCTTCCTGAACTACGCAATCCGGCAGAGTCATGAAATAGTCATGATTTATTCTGGTAATGAATGGCCAAAATCTCTTTAATATCCAAGTAGCTTTTCTCCAAGTATCCCTCAATATGTTGAGGTGCCGCTAAATATCGAGGCCAAATGAATCGTTTCATGCTTTTCTGCTGTTCTTCCTATTAATCTAACCATCTGTTATTAAATGATGAATCAAAGATTCTGATTTTCCTTCGGCTATTGGCAAGCCCTTTGCACTGCTGGCAAGATGATTCAACCGTATAACATCCAAACGAGTTTTTATCATCGACTATCTGATCACTGCCGCTATGTATGGCAACTTCAGGTTTTTAATGGTTGTGATTCGAGAAGGATTTACTAATGGGAAATGAAGCTGAGACCAAAAGTTCCTTACAGGTGTTGCAAGCATCTGAAACCCGATACCGACGTCTCTTTGAATCGGCCCAGGACGGGATATTAATTCTCAATGCGGAAACTGGGGAGATCGATGACGTCAATCCTTACATGATAGATATGTTGCATTACTCTCGTGAAGAGTTCGTGGGAATGAAACTCTGGGAGGTCAGTCCTTTCAAAGACAAAGTCTTTAATCAAACTGCCTTTGAAGAGTTACAGGACAAGGGATATATCCGGTACAAAGATTTGCCTCTGGAGACAAAAGAAGGAAAACCTATTGCCGTTGAGTTTGTTAGCAACGTTTACAAGGTTAATGGGGATAAGGTGATCCAATGTAACATCCGCAATATCACCGATCGCAAGCAGGCGGAGGAGGCGCTGAGGAAAAGCGAGAGGGAACTGAAGTCAAAAACTGAAAACCTTGAAGAAGTCAATTCGGCATTGAACGTATTACTGAAACGTGTGGAGGAAGGAAGGATAGAACTTGAGGAAAAGATTTTATCTAACATCAGGGAACTTGTTTTACCCTACATTGATAAATTGAAGAAGACACAATTATCTGATCATCAAGCCTCTTACTTATTTGTTATTGAAACAAATCTTGACAATATCGCCTCTTCCTTCCTCTATCATTTGAAAATGAGATATTTAAATCTTACTCACAGGGAGGTTCAGGTTGCTTCTCTTGTTAAGGAAGGGAAATCAACTAAAGAGATCGCCGTGTTGCTAAATATATCAATAAAAACTGTGGTATTCCATAGAAATAGTCTTAGAAATAAACTTAGTTTAAAGAATCATAAAGCCAACCTTCGAGCCCACCTATTAACCTTCACATAAGATCAAGTTATTGCCTGAATTAACCTAGTAATAATTAGGTATTGCGTTTATCAAAACGTAACCGGATAGTTATACAAAATATCTTTACGTCAAAAGCACTGAAAGCATGAATATCTTTCTTGGCAAGCCAATACGTTTACGCATTTTGGGGTACTCGTTTCAGTTTATCATACGTCTTTGTAATGAAATCTAAATATCTTAGGCCGATCAGATGATAACTGATATTATAAAAAGAAAACCCAAAACAAACCCCCAAACAAAGCAACAGCTTCGCCTTGAGGTGGAAGAACTTCGGACGAGGCTTGGTGCCACGGAGCGGCGCTTACACGAGGCTAGCGAATTATTGCAGGCTCAAATAACCGAGCGCAAGAAGATGGATGAGGTTTCAAAAGAATCTCGCAACGAACTGGAACAACAAGTGGAGGAGCGGACGATCGAACTGCAGACGGCTCTTTCTGCAATCAAAGCGATGAAAGACCAGCTGGAGATCGAGAATATTTATTTCCGTCAAAAAAACAAAATGATAAATCGTTTTGGGCATATCATCGGGCAAAGCGATGGCCTCAAGTATGTTCTCTATAGAGCGGAACAGGTTGCTTCCGGGGACACAACGGTCCTCATCCTTGGCGAGACCGGTACGGGGAAGGAGCTGATAGCCGCCGCCATCCATGACATGAGTCCCCGCAGGGAACGGCCGCTGATCACGGTTAACTGTGCCGCCTTGCCGGGCAATTTGATTGAGAGCGAACTCTTCGGTCGGGAGAAGGGGGCATTTACCGGGGCCGATACCCTGCAGATCGGCCGGTTTGAGGTTGCCAATGGTTCCACCCTGTGCCTGGACGAGATCGGAGAGCTGCCCATGGAGGTGCAGGCCAAGCTGCTCCGGGTGATTCAGAATAAAGAGTTTGAGCGTCTGGGATCGTCCCATACCGTCAAAGTTGATGTGCGGATCGTGGTCACGACCAATCGCGACCTGGAGGAGGAGATCCGCAAGGGCCGGTTCCGGCAGGACCTTTACTACCGGCTCAACGTCTTTCCCATCACGGTCCCGCCCTTACGGCAGCGGCAGGACGACATTGCCCTGATGGTTGAAGCCTTCCTGGAGCGGTTTTCCCGGAAAATGGGCAAACAGATTACCTCAATCCAGAAGGAGGCGATGAAGGCACTACTGAGTTACCCGTGGCCCGGAAACGTGCGGGAGCTGGAAAACATCATTGAACGGGCCGTGATTTTGTGCACGGGGTCCATTTTGCAACTGACAGACAAACTGAAAGTATCATCTCCCGCACTTTTATCCACCTTAGGGACTCTGGAAGAGACGGAGCGCAACCAGATTATGAAAATCCTTGCTGAAACCAACTGGCACATCGAAGGAACGAACGGGGCCGCAGCAATTCTGGGCCTCCATCCGAGCACCTTGCGAGCAAGAATGCACAAGCTCAAGATAGTCCGACCGGAGACATAAAAAAACCAGATTAAACTGTCCCCTCCCTTCAACATATCCCTCAATATATCGAGGTTCCACTATATATAGAGGCTAAGCGAATCATTTCATGCTTTGCTGCTGTTCTCTCCCGTTAATCTAATCGCCTGTTATTAAAGAATGAATCCAAACTTCTGATTTCCCTTCGGCTGTTGGCAAGCCATTTGCCGCTAAATTTTTGTAATCATACGAATAATGGTCGTTCTTATGATCTTAGTAATCTTACAAATGAAGGTCCCTTCCAAAAAGCGCATGGAGTTGTCACAGACGATTTCTGCACTCTCCGGCTCCATAAGGATGGAGAAGGGATGCAAGTGCTGCGATTTCTGCCAGAGTATCGAGGATGAAAATCGACTCTTTCTTCTTGAAGAATGGGATACCCAGGAGAACCTTATGACCCACCTGAAGTCGGTGCATTTTAAGGTGCTCCGGGGGGCGATGAGCCTTCTCCAAGAGCCCTTTGAAAGGATGTTCTACGAGAAGATTGCCAAGAGCAGGACTACCTTCTATGACTCTGAGGTGGTGGATACCTGTATGAGTCTTTTCAATGAGAAGGACTTTAAGATGGAAGGCTGACGCGTCTTGTGCAACTTATAACCAGTAATCATTACTTTTTATGATTACCGTTGCCTAACACTTTGAAGAAAATATCCTGAGACGTCTTTTTTGCTAAGAATTACGGGTTGAAAGCTGCTACCAGTATGTATCGTTGCCTAAGATTCGATCATCCGGTCGTATTCACGATGATCCCTGGTGGAGACCAATTCTCACGTCTACAGAGTGTTCCTGATGGTCGTCAACAAGGGTAATCGTTGCACCCTGTTGCGGGGCGCCGTCTACGGTCACACTCGTTGCGCCATCGCCTGCCTGTGTGCGCATAACAGCGATGTGGTATACCGTTTCCCGATACCGGTAGTGCATCTTGAAACCCTCCCAATCCGCCGGGAGAAGTGGTACAAAACTCAGTCTATCGGCCTCCATCCTCAGCCCCAGGAGTGATTCCACGATCAACCGGTACATCCAGCCGGCCGCCCCGGTGTACCATGTCCAGCCGCCCCGGCCGGTGTGCGGCGGAAGCGCGTAGACGTCAGCCGCAACGACATAGGGTTCGACTTTATAAGTCGCCATTGCCTCAGGAGAATTTGCGTGATTCACCGGATTGATCATGGCCATCAGTTCCCAGGCGCGCCGACTGTCGCCCAATTTCGAAAAGGCCATCGCCATCCAAATCGCCGCATGGGTGTATTGCCCGCCATTCTCCCGTACACCGGGGACGTATCCTTTGATATAGCCGGGATTCAAATCAGACTTGTCGAAGGGTGGGGCCAGGAGCTGGATGAGATTCTGATCTCTGTTGATAAGATACTGATCCGCAGCCTCCATGGCCATGAGAGCGCGCGCGTCGTCGCCAGCGCCGGAGAGAACAGACCAGCTTTGGGCAATAGAATCAATTCGGCATTCTGGGTTACTCAGCGATCCCAGCGGCGCGCCATCGTCGAAGTAAGCGCGGCGGTACCAAGCCCCGTCCCAGCCATGCTGCTCGATGTTCCGGCGCAGGTGATCCGCCTCTGCGTCGCAGCGATCGGCAACGGGCAGATCGCTGCGACGGCGGGCAACCTCAGTGAATTGCCTGAGTACCGCATACAGGAAAAAACCCAGCCAGACGCTTTCGCCTTCCCCCTCAACCCCCACCATGTTCATGCCGTCATTCCAGTCGCCGGAGCCCATGAGCGGTAGTCCGTGTACGCCATACTTGAGACCTTTCAGGATGGCTCTCACGCAGTGGTCGTAAAAACTGGCCGCTTCCTGAGATTGGCCGGGCATATCGTAATAGGAATCCTCTTTTTCGCTTATCGGGCGCCCCTTAAGGAAATGGATTGTCTCATCCAAGACGCCATAATCACCTGTGCTCCCGACGTAGCGGCACATCGCGAACGGCAGCCAGAGATAATCGTCGGAACATTGAGTGCGCACACCGCGGCCAGAAGGAGGATGCCACCAGTGCTGTACATCTCCCTCAGGGAACTGACGACCGGCGGCCAGAAGAAGGTGCTCACGTACAAGACGCGGCTTAGTATGGATGAGCGCCATTACGTCCTGCAATTGATCACGAAAACCAAAGGCGCCCCCGGACTGGTAGAAGCCGCTGCGCGCCCACAGGCGGCAGGCCAGCGTCTGGTACACGAGCCAGCCGTTGGTCAGAACGTTGAGGGACTGGTCGGGCGTTTCGACGTTCACTTCACCGAGCGTGTGTTGCCAGTATTGCCAGACCGCTTCGAGCACCTGGCGTGCAGCCACAGATCCGCGGCAACGACGTACCAGGTTGCCGGCATCCTTGACATCCCGCCCAACGCCAAGTTTGAAGATGATTTCGCGCTCTTGCCCATCGGCCAGATCGAAGGGAATCTGGATCGCAGCGCAAGGGTCCAGGGCAGCCCCCACTCGGCCGGAGAGCCGCAGCCGGGTCATCGCGGCCGGACTCCGAAGCGTGCCGTTTCTCCCCAGAAATTCCGTCCGGTCGCCGCTTACCGTTCGGGTTGGTTCGTCAACGCTGAAAAAGGCAGTCCGGTCAGGAAACTCCGTATTGTAAGGGTTCCGCGCGAAAAGCGCTCCGCTCACGGGGTCAATTTCCGTGATCACCTGCATGACTGTCTTAGGTCGCAGATCTCCCAGAACCCATTCCGCATATCCCGTCACAGAGAGTCGGCGTGATCGGCCGGACATATTTTTTACCTTTACCACCGTAAACTTGACTGATGCGTCCATAGCCACATAGACCCAGGTCTCGGAAAAAATGCCCTCCTCAGTATGTTCGAAGACGCTATAGCCAAATCCGTGCCGGGTAACATATGGCATCGTCCCCCGACTGGGAAGCGGCATGGGAGACCAGAAGTGGCCACACTCTTCATCGCGGATGTAGAAAACTTCCCCGCTCGTATCACTTACGGAATCATTATACCAGGGAGTAAGGCGGAATTCGTGCGCATTCTCCGCCCAGGTATACGCGGAGCCGCTTTCCGAGATGACGGTCCCGAAATTCGGATTTGCCAGCACATTCACCCAGGGCGCCGGCGTTACCTGATCAGGTGTGGTGGTGATGATATACTCGCGTCCATCAGGGGTGAATCCGCCCAGTCCATTGAAAAACAGCAGATCATGGCGAGGCAGGGCGGCAACTGCCGTGGGGACAACACCGTCTGTCCGGGTCGGTGTAAGCTGCGGTACGGTAATTATCCCAATCTTCCTGCGATTCATCTGGTCTGTCAGAATCCCCCAGCGGTCGGAGATGATGACACGAGCGACTGTTTGGAGCAGAATGCGCTCCTCATTGGATATTTGGTCAGCTGGCCTTACGAAAATCCCTCCCGGTTGATCCGTAACGAGAGCGCTGACGCCTGCGGCAACGAGCCCCATAATTTCATCCTGAAGCTGTTGCCGGTAACCGGCGTGATCCTCGTTCCAGATCACCAGGTCCACCGCAAGCCCTTTTAAGCGCCAGTAGGTGTGGGCCTGAATAAGTTGACGCACCAAAGTAATATTGGCCGGATCTTCAATACGCAGGAGGAGAATGGGTAAATCGCCGGAAATGGCGTAGCCCCAGAGGCCGGATTGCCCGCGGCGATTCTTCATGATGACGCTGGCATCGGCACGGAGCGAATAATTGGCGTAAATTAACGAGCCGGCGAGGCTTCCGTAAAGCTGCGCGTCGGCCTCCGTGGCATTGATCTGCCGTAAAAAAATATCGCTGTGTGTCCATGCCAGATCGAAGACCCGGTCTGCAAGACGCCGATCCTGGTATTTCTCGACCAGGTTTAAGGCTGCCTCGCGTGTTTCCCCCATGCCGGAAACAATATTGACCGTAGCCGTTTCATCGGCAGCGAGTGTGATGCGATAACGGATGGAAACGATCGGATCCAGCACGGACCCCTCACTGCCGGAGAGAGCAGACCGATTACCCATCGCTTGCGGGTCGGCAACCGTATGGCCGCGGCCGATGAACCGCAGACGGTCGGTCTCATAAGAGATTTCTCCGATATCGCCGCCATGCACAGCCATCAGATGAAACATCCAGGGCGCGTGCTCTCCTTGGGAACGGGGTCGGCGGGTGCAGAGAATAGCTTGTTGCCGCCGCAGAACCTCGGTCTGCACAAAGAGATTACTGAACGCCGGATGCAGCGCATCGGCGGCCGGCGGGGCAAGAACGATCTCCGCATAACTTGTCACATCAATGAAGCGGCGTTTTCCGGAACGGTTGAAGATGGTAATGCGCCGCAATTCAATGTCATCTTCCGGCGAAACGGCAATTTCCGTGTGCGTGTCCAAAGCGTGGTTGACGCAACGGAATTCCGCTTTGTCCTCCGAAAAGATCGCTTCATAGGTATCCGCTTGTTTGAGCGACGGCTGATAGGACGTTGACCAGAATTCGCCGCTCGCCACATCACGGAGGTAACAGAAGGAGCCCCAATTATCACAGGTGCTGTCTTCGTGCCAGCGGGTGACGGCAATATCTTTCCAGCGGCTGTACCCGCCGCCCGCGTTCGTGATCATCACATGGTATCTGCCATTTGACAACAGATGCACTTCCGGTTTTGGCGTGTGCGGACTGCCGTACACGCGTATCGGCGGCGGCGCGTCCAGGAATTCAGCATGGCGTTCCGTAAGCTCGGCGGTGTGCGCCGTGAACGCCGTCGCTTTGGGGATGCGCTCCTGGAGCAACAGCATGGTCGCCTGAAACATCGGTTCCGCCTCAAATCGCTTCTGCATCGGACAGTCCAGGAGTACATAGGCCAGAGAAAGGAAGCTCATGCCTTGATGATGAGCCATGAAGGAACGAACCACGGCGCTTGACTGTCCGCGCGGCAGCCGGGAAGGCGTGTAGTCAATGGCTTCATAGAATCCGTATGGTCCGGCCAAGCCCTCCGCAGCGAGTCGTTCGAGATTCAGACAGGCCTCTTCTGGCGCCACCATCAGCGCCAGCGCCGAGGCATAGGGAGCGATGACCAGATCTTCGGCGAGTCCGCGTTTGAGTCCCAGACCGGGTACGCCAAAAGCGCGGTACTGGTAATTGAGATGAACGTCAATTGCGTTGTAGCCCGATTCCGAACTGCCCCAGGGCACTTTGCGTTTCTTCCCGTACTCGATCTGCCGGGCCACTATCCCTTTGCATGTTTGGTCGAGCAGGGTATGTTCATACGTCGGCATCAGCAAGAGCGGCATCAGGTATTCGAACATCGAACCGCTCCAGGAAAGGAGGACCTGCTCTCCACCAGCAGCGGTAAGCAGGCGTCCCAGGGCAAACCAGCTCTCCTGCGGCAACTGTCCCTGGGCAATCGCTATGAAGGTGCAGAACCTTGCTTCTGAAGCTAAAAGATCGTAGTAACTTTCATCACGACGACGTTCACCAACGTTGTACCCGATGGCCAGGAGATGGCGTACCTCATCGTACAAAAAGCCGTATTCCATCTGGGCAAGTTCGGTGATTTGCCGTGCCAGTTTTTCGATAGCAGTAATCCTTCCGCGGGCAAGTCGGCCTGCCTCCGTCAACGCGTCCCTCCCAAGGCGCACAACCTGCGTTCCTCCACCAAGATTGGCCAATTGGTGCAGCGTGGGGATATCGTCGCTGTCCGGCAGTGCGCCGAACCTCTTAGGCGGCGATTCCGGCAATGATAGCCAAGGCGCAAGAAACATCAATTCTTCAAAGACAATCCGACATTGACTGGCCAGGGCCTGCGCCCACCATTGACTCTGGCTTTTGGGGGCGGTGTCGGGATCATCAGGTAGAGGCGCACGGCATCGCGTCTCCACTGCCGCGGCAGCCGTTGCCAGCTGCTCAAGGCACAACCGCGCCGCCGCCAGCGTGGAGGGTGGGGAAGCGATGGCGGACTTCAGCAGTATTTGCAGTTCAGCAAGTTGGTTGGTAGCAGTATTGCCACCCACGTCCTCGAGGATACGGACTGTGTCGCTGATCCCCTCCAATATGCGCGTTCCCAGGATCGGATCATCGGGAAGTGCGAGCAGTCCCTGCCGCAGTGTCAGCAAATGACCGGCCAGGTTACCGCTGTCCACGGTCGAAATGTAAGCAGGTTGCAGCGTCTGCAGGGATTGCGTATCGTACCAGTTGTAAAAGTGGCCTCGGTATCGTTCCAATGCTGCCATCGTAGCGAGTGTGTGTGCCGTACGTTCGATGAGTTGTCCCGCCGGGATATAGCCGAAGTCATAGGCAGACAAATTTGCGAGCAGGGCCAGGCCCATATTGGTCGGCGACGTGCGATGCGCGATTACGGCAGCGGGCTGTTCCTGATAATTGTCAGGAGGGAGCCAATGATCTTCCGGGCCGACGAAGGTTTCAAAGAATGCCCAGGTCCTGCGGGCAACCTTCCGGAGAAAAGTAACCTGGTCAGCCGTCAGCTTTGCTTCGCGACGAGCCAGCGGCAGACTGATCCACCAGGCGACAACCGGGGAAACAAACCAGAGTCCCAGTATGGGCCCGGCCACCGCTAATGATGCTGATGACAGGGGCCTCGCAAAAGCCAGATAAATAACCGTGATACCGGCAAGAAACGGACCGATCCACATGGAGCGGCAACAGGAGCCAATGTCCGCATGGTCGTTGCCATATCGCTCGTTCGACGTATTCCATTCGAGGAGCCGTTTGCGGGTGACCAGCATCCGCCAGCCCGTGCGCACAATGGCATCGAGACTGAAAAACGCCTCATAGGGAAGACAGATGAGCGTAAATGCCGCCTGGGCAATGTGCCGCCCGACGGAGTGCAGATTGGCAGCGATGTGCTGACTTATCAGTACATCGTCCGGTTTCTGAAGCACTTCTACGAACGACACAATGACCGAGGGGATCAGGATTACGCCCAGCACCGCCAGCGTCCAGAAGCAGGCCGCCGGCAAGACCGTCCAGCCCAGCAGCAAAAGGAGTGTCAAAGCCGCCGGTACGAGACTGCGCCTCAGGTTGTCAAATATCTTCCATTGAGACAACCAGGAGAGCGGGTTTTTTTGCAGGTGCAGATCAAAGCCGGGAACCCCCGAGAACAACCAGTGCAGAAGCTGCCAATCGCCGCGGATCCAGCGATGCCGGCGGCTCACATCGGCATTGTAGCGAGACGGATATTCTTCATAGAGCATCACATCGCTCAACAGCCCCGCCCGCGCGTAACACCCTTCCAGCAGATCGTGGCTAAGAATCCGGTTCTCGGGAAAACGTCCTTTGAGTGTCCGCTCAAAGGCGTCAACCTCGTAAATGCCCTTGCCGATGAACGAGCCTTCGCCAAACATGTCCTGGTATACATCTGAAACTACGTGGGTATAGGGATCAATGCCGGGTTCGCTGCCGCACATGGTCGCGTACCGCGAACGGTTCATGCCGGGCAGACTTGCGGCGACCCGCGGCTGAAGGATAGCGTACCCCTCACAGACTCGCTGCATATCTTCGCTGTATCGCGCCCGATTCAGCGGGTGCGCCATGGCGCCTACAAATTGCCAGGCTGCATTGCGCGGCAACTGCGTATCCGTGTCTAAGGTGATCACATACTTCACGTCCGATAAGGCAGTCGTGTCACCGATGATGAGAGAAAAACGATCAATTGCGTCCTTCCCACCGGACAGGAGGGCATTCAAATCCGCCAGTTTGCCCCGTTTACGCTCATAACCCATCCAGATTTGCTCCCGGGGATTCCAGCGACGGGGGCGATGGAACAGGAAGAAGGTATCGCCTCGGGAATGGCCGTACTTGTAATTCAGTTCTTCGATCCCCTGCCGAGCCAACTGCAACAGCGGTTCGTCCTCAGGGAGCGCTTCCTCCTTGGCGTCTTGAAAATCGGTCAGCAGGCCAAAGTGCATGTTCACGTCCCGATTCGCCAGGAACCTTACTTCCAGCGCCTCCATCAGTTCGGCGATACTTTGTGCGCTTCTCAGCATCGTCGGAACCACCGTCAGCGTGCGGAATTCCGGTGGTATGCCTTTGGAGAAATCCAGTCGCGGCAGCAAATGGGGTATCGCCAGCAGCGTCACCAGCCAATTCACCAGGGCAACGGCAAGCTGACTTGCGCTTAGCACTGAGAGGAATCCGATCAGAACAATTAACCATCCCGGCAAAGCACCGACTCGCGATGTTGCCATCCCTACCTCGACAAAGATTGCCGTCAGCAGCGTGATTGTACCCAGATAGACGAGGGAAGGACACCGGCGGCTCCATCGCCGCAGATGTTCAAGCGGGGAAAAGCGTACTGCCAGCGCCGCTTCGAGCTTTGGCAATCCCTTGTCTATCAGGTAGAAGCCGACATGGGCAGTACGATCATCATTGCCTTTCTCATCGGCCTCCGCCTGCGCCAATCCGATCGTTTTGTGCGCCACTTCGCTCTCGGAAAAGCGGCTGTGTTTCGCTATTTTTTCCACGACATGGCGATACCGGTCACGGGTAGAAAAATCCATTCTGCTGTAAACATTGCCGGGATCCTTTCGTAGAGTCTGTTCAACAACGCTCATCGTCTCGACGAACTCTTGCCAGTCCATCGCACCCAGGCAGCGAAGACTGCCGATGCTGTTGCTCATGGATACCTGATCGGCGGCCTGCTGTTGGTTTTCCTCCTGAACCAGTTGCTGGAACGTCTGGCCGCTCTCGGAAAGCCGCTGCTCAAGCCAGGTGAGTGGCAATGACAATGCAGGACCCTTCCCCTGCAGGCGGCGAGCCATTTCTGCGATAAACGGGCTCACCAGCGGCGGGTTCGATCGCGCCATGTCGGCGATCAACAGGATGAGACTTTTCGGGTCCTTTGCGGCGCTCTCCGTCATCTGGTCTGCCCAATAGTCAGCCAGACTGCGGTCAATCCTATCGGCGGCAATGCGGGCGGCAATGCGCCGGAGATTCTCGATGAGCGCCAGACGGAGCATAATGGGAATGGCCCACAACTCACCTAATTTTAGTGCGGTGACCGTCAAGTAGGCGGCGGCAAATCTGCCAAGGATCTCCGGATCTACCCGCCCGTCGCCATGGGAGATCATTTCCAGCGCAAGGTCATATACGCGTGGCAGAGCAGCCGACGGGCCATTCAGGAGGCGCGGGAGTTCCCGGCTGTATCCCATTGGCAAGTGCCTTCTGGCGGTGCGAATCTGCTCTTCAATCAGGTAGAAATTGTCAAGCAGCCATTCCCCAGCAGGCGTAATCCGACGGTTTGCCTTAACCGCCTCCGTCAGCAAATTTTGGACGCCGATCAGGATGCTTTCATTCTCCGCCAGCCGTGTCAGAAGACGATCCGGAGTGTACCCGGGACTTAACGTATGTGAGCTCGCGAGGGCCTTGCCATGCTGCTCCATCTGATCAGCGCTGAATAACTCCGCTCGCAGCGGGGGCTCGTCAGCACATTTTTGTGTCAAAACGTTTCTGCGAAGCCCGGTCCACCATTGAGATAGGCTCACGAAACCGGTCCTGTTGATCAGCTTCACTCTTCAAACCTCGCTATTAGCATCTGCCTGAGCTCCTCACCCTGCACAATCTCTTTTTCCGAAAGGAGATGGGCCAGGCTATCATTGCCATAAACGAGATGCTGTTTGAACTGGCTGTAGGGAATCGTCTCCAGCTTGGGAGAAAAAAAGTATTGTTGCAGATAGGTAAACAACAGCAAGGAGATCAGAAAATACCAGATACTGAAATGCGTTTTCGGTGGTAAGCAGTCCTTTTTTTTCGATATGTCCCGGGATGCAAATAGCGCCCGAACTCTCTCCTTTAAATCTTCCAGCGATGCTCTTATCCCATTTGCCACCATGTTGTTTTACTTGCGGCCCCTCCGTTCATTCTTCCGGGGCTCCTTGTTCCTGCAGCATCAGCAGGGCTTCACTCGTGCCACCGGGAAGGCAACGCGTTGTAAAACCCAAGCGTCTGAAGATGCTGAGCATTTTCTTGTTCTCCGTAAGAACATCTGCCCGGATGTTTTCAAGGCCTCTTTCACGGGCTATCTCAATGAGCATCTCGACAAATTTATAACCGAGGCCTTTCCCCTGAAACCTGTCATGGACAAGAAAGGCTACTTCGCCGGACATCAGGTTCTGGTCCATCATCAGTCGTGCCACCCCGATCATCTTTTTCTTGCCGTCTTCACGCAATTCCGCAACGATTGCCATGTGCCGGTCATAGTCAATATTGCAGAAAAGGATAAGCCACTCATGGCTTATGTCCTTGATAAGGGAAAAGAACCTGGTCCTCAATGTTTCTTGAGACAGGGAAGAGAGCATTTCATGCTCAGCAGGCTCATCTTCGGGTCTTATGGGCCTCAAAAGCACTGCGGTTCCATCAGAAAGTTGCCAGGGCTTGATGTACTTCGTTGGATAGGGTGTAATAATTAAATGAGGGTAGGGCGATCGGTCAGCAGTGGCATATTGCTTGTTGATGATGATCCTTGCGTCCAAGGCAGTGGCTTTGCCATTGGATATGGCAAGGGGATTGATATCTATTTCTGCTATTTCAGGAAAGTCAATGATAAGATTGGAAAAATTTACAAGGATTGCCTCCAGCTCCTCAAAATCTGCCGCGGGTTTGCCCCGAAAGCCCTGGAGCATTTTGAAAACTTTCGTATCCTGTATCAACATCTTTGCCAATGTCCGGTTTAGCGGTGGGAGACCGATCGAAAAATCTTTGATGAACTCCGCCATAGTGCCTCCCATCCCAAAGAGGACCACCGAACCGAAATCTCTATCCTTTTTGGCCCCGAGAATGAGCTCGTAGTCAACATCGGTGACCATCTTTTCTACGACGACACCCAATATGGCGGCTTCCGGGGCGCCTTTTTTCACCCTTAGCATCAACTTCTCATAGGCTTTCTTCAGGGCTGCACTTGAATCAATGCCCGTGATGACGCCACCCACATCGCTTTTGTGGGAGATGTCAGTTGAGGCGATCTTGATAACAACCGGATAACCGAGCTTTTCTGCTATGCTTATCGCGGTTTCGGGATTACCGGCAAATTCCGCCATGGCCACCGAAATACCGTAGGTCATGAGGAAATCTTTGGACTCCTCCTCGTTAAGAATCGTCCTTCCTTCCTTAAGGGCTATCTTGATATACTCTTTCAGGTGACCTGTCGAAGGTGCCTGTTGCGCCGGCAACTCGTCAGGGGTCTCATAGAGTTCATCGAGATGTCTTTTATACCTGCACATATTCACATACGTTCGGACAGCCTCCTCCGGCGTGTCGTAATTCGGGATGTTGTTCTCAACAAAAATGCGCCTTCCTTCTTCGACGTCCTTTGCTCCCATCCATGTTGCAATGACAGGTTTCCGGGCGTTTTTCGCACTATCGGCCACCATTTGCGCAACTTGAGTTGAAGGGGCAAAATCCAAAGGCACGTAAATGACGAGCACTCCGTCCACCAGAGGGTCGTCGAGGCATATGGCGATTGCTTTCGTGAACCTTTCGATGGTTGCGTCTCCCAGTACGTCTATAGGATTGGACTTGCTCCAGTAAGGTGGCAATAATGTATTGAGTTGTTTCATGCTCGCTTCAGAAAGTTCTGCCAGTTCCCCTCCCAGATGCATCAGGGCATCCGTGGCCATTACGCCAGGACCGCCAGCCGATGTTACGATGGCGAGCCGCGGACCAACGGGCAGCCGCTTTGAATCAAGAACCACGGCGGCAGCGAATAGTTCGGCTATTTCCCCGACCCTCACGACGCCGGCCCTCCGGAACGCTGCATCATATACTGCGTCGTCCCCGGCCATAGCGCCGGTGTGAGATTGGGCTGCTTTGGCGCTCTCGGCGAATCGTCCCGGCTTTAAAATAATAATAGGTTTTCGGCGTGCGAACGCCCGGGCCGCACTCATGAATTTTCTCGCGTTGCCCACACTCTCCATATAGACCAGGATGCTCCGGGTACTCTCGTCATTTCCCAGAAAATCAATCATGTCGCCAAAATCAACATCAATCATGGAACCCAGCGATGCAAACATGCTGAAGCCGATCCCCGCGCTGACTGCCCAATCGAGTATCGCGCTGCCGAGGGCGCCGCTCTGAGAGATGAAGGCGATGTTCCCCGGAGGAGGGTCGCCCCGCAGAAAGGTTGCATTCAAACCCCGGGAGGGTCGCACAAAACCGAGGCAATTCGGACCCATAATACGCATCCCATATTTTTTTCGGATGCCCTCGATTTCGCTCTCTAACTTTACGCCCTCTGCACCTATCTCCTTGAACCCGGCGGAGATTATTATTATCCCGCTAACGCCTGCCTGACCGCATTCCTCAACCAGTGCGGGCACTGAGCGAGCGGGAGTAGCCACAACGGCCAGATCCACATGCTCGGGAACGCCGGCGATGCTGGAATAGCTCTGCACATTCAACACCTTGCCGGCATTGGGGTTTACCGGAAATATTTTCTTCTTACTTGACCGGAGCAGGTTCTCCAGGATTGTCCGTCCGACGGCGCCTTCCTTCTCAGTTGCACCGATCAGTGCGATCGTCTGGGGATCAAACATCACTTGTATATTGCTCATGCTTCGGTGCTCCTATTGCAAGATGATTTCAAAAAGAACTTTCCTGTTTGCCTTTGCTGCTTTTGAGTAAATCTCTTTCGGTGCTGCTTCGTACATAAAACACTTTCCGGACCCTTAACCCGACGCTCCTATTTCACGATTATTTCAAAGAGGACCCTCATGTTTGCCTTGGCCGCTGCCGAGTAAAGCTCTTTAGGCGCTGCTTCATAGACTGCCGGGCTTTTCTCGCCATAGCCGATTGTGGAAAGCCTGTCCCGTGTAATGACGCCTTCGTTAATGAGGTATTCCTGGACAGCAATTGCCCTTCTTTCGCTCAACTTCTGGTTGTAGGCTTCCGTGCCGGAAGCAGAGGTATATCCGGCAACGCGGATTTGAGCTTTGGGGTTATCAATCAGAAGCTGGATGTTCCTTTTCAGTATGATCTGCGCTTCCGGCCTCAGGGTAGATTTATCAAAATCAAAATGTACATCCTCAAACGCCAAGACAATGATCTTCGGCTCAGCTGCGGCGACCATGACCTTTTCCTCGATCTTTGGCTCTTCCGCTACGATGATGACAACCTTCTCCTTGACTATTGGTGGCGGTGGTGGCGGCAAAGGCTTAACTTCAGGCTTGACCTCTGACGCGGGCTCAGGCTTTTTTTCCTCATACATCGCAACAGGTGCCGGTGCCGGTTTTGCCCGGCCACCGAGCGCAATAGTTAGTCCAATTGTAACTCCGACATTATGGTAGGTGTCCTGCATAATCTCGGTAACCATATAATCTTTGAGATCGAAGCGGAAGGCGATATCGTCCGTCACCCAGTACTTTGCTCCCACACCGACATTAAAAGCGGCCATGTCCTTCGTCGAAATCTCGGGACGATAGTGGGCGCCCCCGAAACCGGCCAGGACAAAGGGTGTGAATTTACCCTCGGGCATAAAGTGATAGACGAGATCGAGATGATAAGTAGTAAGGTCCACTCTATCCATGGGACTTCCGAATTGCCCTTCCGTCAGACCCGTTCTTGCCCTGTCATCAACATTGGTGCGAATAAATTCCCCGGCGCCTTCAATACCAAAATGTTTCGTGAAATTGTAGCCAAGCCGCAGGCCAAATACGGCGCGATTTGCCAGATTCTGACTGTCTTGGAAGAAATTGTACCCTGCGAACGGGCCAACTTCAAACGATCCTGCCCTTATCTCGGAGCGAGCAGACAAGGGTAGGAGAAAAATAAACGCAGCTACCATCAGCGCTGCACGATAAGTTGTTTTCATTGTACGTCCTCCTTTATGTTGCTACGTCTTGATGAAGCAAAAAGGGAGACAGGTGAATTATGACGTATAGCCTGTCTTCCCTTCTTGCCTGCTTGCATGCCTATTACCTCATGCCTTACGGCTGTGAGACCGCGTTCTGATCGAGATTGACCGCAGTCTGCGCCAGCAGTCTGCTATTCGCCGACGCCTTGTTACCGAAATTGATTGCAGTTTTCGCCAGTACAACGCCCTCGATGTGCGCGTTCGCTCCCAGCGTCACAGATCCGGCGACCTGCCAGAAGATGTTTTTGGGTTGTGCGCCGCCAAGCAGAAACACATTCGTATTGGCGCCCGTCGTGAGAGTTAACGCGATCTGGAAGATCCAGACGTCATTCGGACCACCCGAAAGAGTGACATTGGTTGTAACTGGCAGTGTCACGGCGGTGCCCCACGTATAGGTGCCGGGGGGGAGCGTTTGCCCACCGAGATTTCCGGTTCCGACATTCAAGAAGGCGGCGCCAACTCCTGCGGGTCGTCCGGCAGCGTCGGTGTACGCGGTTTCCATGTCGCCCTTGGCCGTGGTCACGTTAGTCGGAGTAGGGGCCGCATAGTCAAATGCGTAGACCTTTCCGATTACTTGACCGGCGGAAGTTGAAAATGCACTCCCTAAGGGCAGGTTCAGCGCCCAAGGACCGGTGATGGCACTCGAGGTGACTCCCGGGCCTACTCCCATATCGCCCGTAACCACCGTTCCGGCCGTGGCATTGGCGATCCCCGTGAGGGCAAAAATCGCATAGTTGCCGGCCAAACCAAGAGGCACTGGAGCTGGACCTAGCCCTAGGGTTACGGTTACGGTATATGTAGCCGTTGTGCTGTCTGCCGCGGTTACGATGTATGCCACCGGACTTGTAAAGTCATTCGCCGTTGCCGTGCTCGTCTGAACCGTCGTTCCCACCTTTACGACGGGCCCTGTGGCCGTGAATGTCGCAACCAGGGCCGTTACGGGGGTAGCGGGCGGCACGGTTACCGCTATGGTCTTGGCCGCTTCATTTATAATTCCTACAGAATCGGTAAACCCGGCAAACGAGTAGGCGGTAATGGCCTTGGCAGAGGCCGAGGCCACGGTTACGGTTACGGTATATGTCGCCGTTGTGCTGTCGCCGGCAGTTACGATATATGCCACCGGACCTGTGAAGTCATTCGCCGTTGCCGTGCTCGTCTGAACCGTCGTTCCCACCTTTACGACGGGCCCTGTGGCCGTGACGGTCGCAACCAGGGCCGTTACGGGGGTCGCGGGCGGCACGGTTACCGCGATGGTCTTGGGCGCTTCATTT
>JAPLJV010000033.1 GCA_026388415.1 Deltaproteobacteria bacterium
ATGTTTCAATCCACGCCCCCGCGCGGGGGGCGACTTACATCTCATAACGTACTACAATTACAAATAATTTATCCTATATTCCGCGTAGATACTTAATAGAGGTCAATCCAATATGCACTTGTCAAAGAACACCATCGCAATACTTTGTTATATCAGCGTGTTATCAGTAGCGCGAATCCCCCTGGAAAATCATGGCTGCCTGGGGTTCGCGCGTGCCGTTCAGATAATCAAAGGCCCCTCCTGATCAATGCTTTTCTTCGCGCCGATATGCTCGACGCGGTGCTTCCAGTTTGATCCTAAAAAATAAAACCGCAGGCTATCCCGTGTCTTGTCGATTTCATGGATCAGGCGATCCCGCAAAACGGTCCATTGGGCGGGGTCCACGATACACTCAAAGACCGAATACTGTACCCGTTGTCCGTAATTCTGGCACGCCTTGGCCACGCGGTGCAAACGGCGCGGGCCGCCCGGATCAATCGTAGAAACATCGTAACTGACAAGAACAAGCATAATGAAGTCCCCTTACCGCCAGATAAACGGCGGATAACCTTCCAGATCGCCCCGCAGATACCTTGCCAACAGGAGGGCTTGAACATGAAAAAGCATCCCGATGTTAACTTTTTCATCCAGAAAGGGATGGACGATCTCCTCTTGTTTCCGCTCTTGGTAAGCCACAAGCACGGTCTTACGGGTGTCGTCTGTCATCAGGACCGCACCGGAGTCGCTTTTATCAAAGCCCTTTCCCTGCACCTGACGCAGATTAATCAGGGAGAGGGTCAGCCTGTCCGCCAGAAAGGGCCTGAATTCCTCCATCATATCCAAAGCCAAACTGGGGCGACCGGGACGATCCCGGTGCAGAAATCCTACCGCCGGATCAAGCCCCACAGACTCCAAAGCCGATCGGATGTCATGCACAAGGAGCGTATAAATGAAGGACAGCAAGGCGTTGACGTTGTCCAGCGGTGGACGGCGGTTCCGCTCCTGGAAGGAGAAGTCCTCTTTCTGGGCTATGATCAAGTGATCGAAGACGCTGAAATAAATATGGGCGGCGTCTCCCTCGCAACCTCTGAGAACGTCCAGCGCCCGATCTTGATTCAACTGCTCCAGATAGTTACTCAAGCGCTTGACGGCAAATCCCACCTGATCTGCAGCCAGTTTGTCCGCGTGATCACGGAGCGCCCGCTGGAGGACCGTCCGACTGTTGGCAATCTTACCGGTCAAAACCGCACGGGCCATATCTGCGGAACGCTGTGAATCATCTGCCTGCCGATACTGTTCCCGCCGCAGGAGGACATTCCCGGAAACCGGACCCTGCACCCGCGCCAGGAAGCGGCCGCGCTCCGTCAGAAAGCTGATGCCCACGCCGTTTTCGGCACAGAAACCCATCAGAAAAGGGCTACAACCGATGTTGCCGAAACAGACGATGCCGCCAATCGTATGAACTGGAAGCCGCAGGCGGACTTCTTTTTCCACCTTGACGACAATCGTCTCTCCCTCCTTCGCGAGGTAGGCGCCCTGGGTTGTGACAAAAAGGGTGTTCAAGTGTTTCTTCATAGTTCACCTAAGATACGCCCCGGAAAAATTCTTCACTCTTTATATTCTACCGTTTCAACCGTTTTCTGCTCTCCGGTTCACTCAGGTAGTTCTCCGGCGAGACGACTCGCTTACCGGTTTTCTTTTCCAGGTCTTTGCGCGCCGTTCCGGCAACTTCCCCACCTTTCCGCGCGGCAGTCTTGCTTTCATCGAAGCCCTGCGCGTCATCCACCTTGGTGATTTCGGTAGTCGCCGCCTCGCCCAGCATCGAGAAGATCAGCTCTAAGTCGGTCATATGATCCCGCAGGTTTTCCCGTTTCAGCCCCTTCAATTGCTTATGCTCGCCCGGTGTGACCCCGAACGCCGCTTGGGCGATCTCCGCCGTGAGGATTGCATACTCCTGCTCTTGCTTGACGTTTCGTTGTTTCCACTCGTCCGTAAGTTCTTCCCGGATGGCGATGCCCCGCATGCGTTTCTCGATCCAGTCGTCTGAGTAACCTTTTGCCTTGTAAAGTGCGCGCGTTCGTTTCGTTCCCAGTTCCGGGTCTTCGATTTCCTGTACCCGCTCATAGCCGACCTTGGCCAGCCAGCGCTTGAAGGGTTCGGCCTTGAAGGAGGGGATGGACTGGATGATGCGGAAAATGCCTTCCGTGTTGGCGCAATTGACTTTTTGCTTTCCGCCAGAAGTTTCTATCCAAAGGGGGGTGGCAATTTGCCCCCACCCTTTGGATAACTCCTTGTCACGACGACGCATATCCTTGATATATCCGGACGGATCGGTGGAATCCGTCAGTACGCCGACCACATCAGAAATTACAAACCACCATTCATTCTCATGAATAGTTTTACGTATTTCTTTTCCCCTGAATATGGCGATATTCGTTTCCATCTTGCCCTCCTTTCTGTAAAATTATCCTTCATGTCTCGCTTAACATCCGCGTCAGGTAGCTCTTTACCGACCGCTGCTTCTGGATCGTCTTCGGCAGGCATTCGGCCATCAGAGAACAGCTTTCGCACCGCTTCGCATAGACTGGCTTGGGGGTCTGGCCGGAGGCGATCAGATCGTGTGCTCGCTGGGCCGTTTCCTCCGTCTCCCGTCGCAGGTCCTCGTCGAAGACGACGTCGAAGCGGTGTCTGGTCTGGCCGTAAAAGAGCGCCCCCTCCGGGATCGCAATGTCAAGCATCTCTTCCAGGCAGATCGCCTGGGCGCAAAGCTGAACCTTATCGCAATCGTCCGCTTTGGGTTTCCCTCGCTTGTACTCCACGGGAAAGGGCAACCAGGCCCCGTCCGGCAGCCGGTGGAACTCCACGACGTCGGCCTTGCCGATCAGCCCCAGGCGTAGCGAGCGAAGCGACACGCCATAATCAATGCGGACGTCGCGCCGGGATTCATGGCTTTCGTCATGCACCCGCTCGTGCATGATCCGGCCCTCGGCGGTGAAGCGGTTCTCTGTCCATACCTGTTCCGTGTAGATCAGGGCACACTGCCGCTCGCAGAACACGATATGCTGCAAGGCTGAGAGAGGGAGAAGGTCGTCGATTGCGTACATGTTTCCCTTATATCTTCTCTTCTAAGGTGACGCCCGCCGGCACATTCCGGTTGACGACCACCTCGTAGTCGGAAAATGTCCGTGGCGGTTTTGTGGCCTCCGTAGCCCGTTGCACCGTTACCAGTTCAAATAACTTATGTGCAGGAGCGTTACCAAGGGCGGATTCGTGTTTGAAAACGATCAGTTTCCTTGCATTCATCTTGCCCCGTGCCGCAGAATGATCGTGATCGAACATATTGACCAGGGCCTCCCAGAGAAGTTTCAGATCGTCGTCCGAAAAACCTGTCTGGTCGGCGAGATGGGCGGACACGTAACCTTCCGTCCGATAGAGGGCATAGGGCACGATATGCTTGCGACCCATCATTCTTTCTTTTTCTCTCTCAGCCTCTGTTTCGACAGCGACGCGTGTGATAGTTATTTCCATAGGAACGATGGCATCTATGCTGCGCCCAAAATTGAATTGAACGGGACCACGTACCTGTCCGCAGTTATTTTCTTTCATCATCATTACGGCACCAAAGGTGCGGACATCAAAGCAATTTTTACACATAAATTTACGGCCCAATTCGGCAGCCGTTATTTTGTCTTTTTTCTCTTCATCAGTAAGCGATTGATAGGCCCCTCCTCTTTCGGTCGTAAGAACAGATTTTTCTCTTACATAGATTTTGTAAGGGGACTGATTTTCCTTCACGATCTCGACAAAATTACGGATCTTTCTCTTCAGGCAGACATCGGTTACGAGACCATAACTTGTCTCCGGATCGATGCGCGGCATATTGCCTGCGTCGGGGTCGCCGTTTGGGTTGCCGTTCTCCACATCAAAAAGATACACGAATTCGTAACGGTTCTTGATTGTCTCGCTCATCTTATTCACCCTCCTTCTGGTTTTCCGATTTAACATAAAAGGCCTGTCGCTGATGGTAGTAGCCGATGGCAAACATTCCCTGGTCATCGAGACTCAGATGGGCGGGAAATTTTTCGATGCCGCACATAATCTCCTCGATCATTTTGTCCATCCGTTCCCCATACACCGCCTTCTGAATATGGTGCTGAGAGAGTCGGAGGAGCTGGGGAAAGACGACGCTGGGCGTTGCGGATGCCGAGCCGTAGAAACGGTCTTTGATAGTGGTGTTTGCACCGGGGATGGCGTCCTTCTGTGCCTTCTCCAAGACGGCGAAGAGCCTTCCCAGACGATAGGCGATATTGGTTGATTCCTTATCCAATGACATCATAACCTCCTCTTTGCTTTGATGGATGCGATGCTTTCTGTTCAGACACGCCTTGATCATGGCGGCCCGTAGATAGTTGATTGTCTGATCCGCCCGGATGCGCCCGATGAGTGTAGCAAGCAGACTCTGTGGGTAGGTCGTACCAGCGAGAATGGAACGTATGATCGCCCCGGCCAGCAGGGGTGGAATGTTATCGGTTTTTCCCTGGACGGCGGTTTCTTTCAGCAGTTGCCACATGCCGGGAAATTCCGGATCTCTTTCGCTCCTGACAATGGCGATGTCCCGAAAGTGCTGGCCGATCTTTTCGCTGATATCTGCCACTGTACTGACATGCCAGAATCGAACAGAAAGCCGTGAGACATTGAGCGACAATCCCAGGATATAGAATTGAAGGTCGGGATCGCCGATATCGGGAAGCGGTTTCCCGTCTCTTGTCGCAGCGAGAAAGAGGCGGACGCTGGACAGATCGGAGGCATCGTCCCTGGGATCGAGGATAATTCCCATGAATCCCTCGATGGGCGATGGCCGCTCTGTCCAGAAGACCGTCGTGGCATCGCCGATCCGGAGCTTCTGACGGCTTTCAAAGCGCAGCAGATGATTCAGGGCGGTGGTATAGGCAAAGGCGGCAGTTTCACCAACGGGGGCATTGAAATTCTGCTTTTTATCATAAGAGAGAAAAGCGTCCAGATTGAAGGAAACAATGCTGGCTCCGGCCGGCTGTGCCCCCTTCCCCTGCACTCCTTTGATGGCCGGGTGTAGACGGGCGATCGGCGTACCTTCTCCGCTGACCAGACAGGTGGCAATAACCTCGGATGCCTCTTCCGCGCAGTATCTTCTCCAGGCCTGCTGCACGTCGGAGTGGTCATGGATATACATTAGCTCGCCGTCAAGTTGGAAGATGAGGTTGGCCCCTGCCATCTCGTCCCAGTGTTCCAGCGTGGGGGCGTCTTCGGGCTTCCAGAAATCAAGGAAGTTAAGAGTCGCCTGCATGCCCGGGTCTTGCATATTATCGCCGAGATCATGATGAAGTTGCCGAAAAGCCTCAAAACATTTTAAGGCACGTGCTTCGTTTCCCTTGGCGTTCCGACCAAGGACATAGCCGGAATTGTCCCACATGAAATTCGGTTCGATATCTACTGAACGCTTCTTGCCGATCACCGGAACCGTGAGGGATACGGGCACCGGCTTGTTCTTCGGTTTCTCTCGGAGATCCCGAATCTGGATAAGTTTACCATCTTTGTTGATCACCAGAGCGAAATGGATCTTCTGCTTGCCGAATCCGAGCAGAGGAATTTCCTCCTGAGGATCGTCTTTCAGCCTTTCATAATACTGGTTCAACGCCTGGAGGATCATGCCATCACCCCCTTTCCGTTCAGGGGGGGCACGTCGATGATGCCGTCGCGCATGAGCGCCCGGAAGAACTTCGCCTCCATCGCCTTTTCAAAGTCGATGTCATTGAGCATCCAACCGAGATCCCTCTCTCCTTCCAAGGCAGATAACGGGATATCATCGGCGACCGGTTCAAAATGGGCGGGAAATTCGCGGCAACCCAGATACGGATGGTGAAAACACTGCCCTTTCGCAGCGCGTCGATCGAACATCTCCTTGTGCTTCATGGGATTGTTGTCTTCGCTTCCCGTGAAGGCAAAGTGGGCCTCGATCACATAGGCCACATCGCGCAGGATCAGCGCCGCCCGCTGCTGCCGGTCCTCCTCGATGAAGACCTCCACCGGGGAGCAACCGTCATTCATTGCCTTTTTCACCGTGCCCGACGCCAACTTACCCGCCAGTTCGTTGCGCCGGATGTTATCAAACCGGATAGGCTTGAGAACATGGATCCGGTGAACGACCCAGGCAATGGCCGGTTTCCAGTAAATGGCTTCCAGAATTCCGCGTGCCGCCGAAGGGGTTATGACGTCGTAACTGACCCGCTCGACCTTCATCTCAGGACGGGTGAAGCAGGCGTACTCGCCCCATACTTTCAGCTTTACTCCGTATGACATGGACAGACCTCCTTTCTTCAGAATTATTGACGTTTCACGTAATCAGACTTTCGATTCTATGAAATGTCGGTTCTTCGGGACAAAGTCCCAGATCCTCATGATACAGATCCCGGTTGATCAGGACGTTGTATTGCTCATGCAGGCACTCGACGCTGCCCGCGTTGAGCAGTCCGTGCAATATCTGTGGAAAGACCTGGATGGTAAAGCGCTGGGCCTTGCGGGCGGCCGCTGCCGGGAAAGCGCTGTAGCGGAGTTCCTCGACGATTTGTTCGGCTTCACCGTTCCAGGGGATGATGATTGGTACCATCCCCTCCTCGATGATCTTGAACTTTTCTGCAACGACCCTAAAGGGGAAATCGCCAGCCATGGCGCCCTCGGCGAGATCAGCGAGAATCTGGTGTTGATCCAGTGCCGCTCCCTTCAACCAGTAGAGCTGACGGAAATAATCATGAACCGCTGACAGGGACAAGGGGTCCGCATGATGGCGCAGTACCGCCTCCGTCGTCTCGGCGGTCTGCCGAAAGTAGCCGGGTGGAAGGCCAGTCTCGGGAGTAAAGACGAAGACCTTGCCATTTTCCGACAGTTTTCCTTCCCGATTGCAGCGGCCAGCGGCCTGGGCAATGGAATCGACGCCGGCAATTGACCGGAAGACAACAGGAAAGTCGATGTCCACTCCGGCCTCCACCAGTTGCGTGCTGATTACGCGGCAGGGTTCACCGCTTGCCAAGGCCGCTCTTATTCTATCGAGAACCTCCGTCCGGTGTGCCGGGCACATCAGGGCGCTCAAGTGGAAGTGTCCTTCCTTATCCGACAGACGTTCATAGATCTGTCGGGCATGTTTACGGGTATTGACGACGCAAAGTACCTGACGGTATTCGTTCAATCTCTCCGCTAACTCATCATCGGCCAGAGAAGGTAATTTCGCGGTGTCCACCCGTTTGAAGGTTTCATAAAGCGCTGCCGGATCGGGGATGATCTCCCGCACGCCTTCCAGGCCGTCCTTAAAAGTTTCCGATTTGGAAAGCGCCGGCTGCGTGGCGGTGCACAGAACGATCGTCGTCCGGTAGTTCAGAGCGAGTTCCCGGAGGACTTCGAGAGACGGCTTTAGGAGGGGCACGGGCAGCATCTGCGCCTCGTCGAGTATAACGACGCTGTTGGCAATCCGGTGGATCTTCCGGCAGCGGGAGGAGCGGCAAGCAAACAGAGATTCGAAGAATTGGACATTCGTCGTCACGATCAGCGGTGCTTCCCAGTTCTCCGCAGACAGACGGGAGCGATGATCCTCATCTTCCGGTTCAAAGTTGCTGTGGTGTTCGAGAACGGCGTCCTCGCCCAGGATGTCCCGGAAGACGGCGGCATTCTGTTCGATGATGCTCGTATAGGGGATCACATAAATCACCCGTTTTTTTCCGAAACGGCGTGCGTGTTTGAGGGCGAAGGCCAGCGAGGAGAGGGTTTTGCCGCCGCCAGTCGGTACCGTCAGGGAAAACAGACCTGGCGACAGGTCGGCTGCAGAGAGACATTGTTTCAGGATTGCGGTACGCCGCATGTTAATGGGGGTTGGTGCTGCCGACACGGTCAAGTGGTCTAAATGCACTTGGAGATTTTCGTGTAATTCGTCGAGAGAAGGGTAACCCTTTCTCCAACCAGATTTTGCCGGGTCCATAAACGCTTCCGTATCCAGGAAATCAGCATCGACCAGGCAGGAGTAAAGCATCCGGGCAAAGAAGGAAATCTGAAAGCAGGAGCGTTTTTTATCGAGAGGGAAGGGAAGTCCTTTGATAATCGGCAGATCGAGAATCCAATCCGGACAGGCATCGCAGGAAGGGATTGCCTTTTCTAACCTTTTCGTGAGACATGAGCCGTCATTGGACTTTCCGTCCTGGAGCCCGGCGTGGTGACCGGCAATTGTATAGGCCAGAAGTTTCCCCTCGTTCTTTGCTTGTTGAAAAGCATGTTTTGCCCCTGCTGTCGAGTGATCCACGCGGCCGGGTTTGGTCTCGATATGAGAGTCATCATCGTTGGCCGCCAGAAGATATTTCTGGAATTCTTTAGAGTATTTTCCGACATCATGCCACAGCCCCGCCAAGTAGCCCCAATCCCCCGCCCCAAATTCGTCGGCGCCGGAGCGTGCGAGTTCGGCCACCCGACTGAGGTGATCCTCCAATAGCTGCCAGTTTTCTGGCGGTTCCCCGTCTTTTGTATGTCCGTAATAACGATGCAATTCCTTTATCTCTCCTCCATCGCCAGCCATATCCTGGCAACCATGCGGGCATCGTCCAGGGCGCGGTGAGTTTGTTTCCGGGGACACGATGCGCTCCCTTCGGGCTTCCGCATCATGTCCCCGTTCGTGGCGGTATCGCTGCCGAGGTGCCGATAGACGGTTTCCAGTTTGTGATTCCTCAGATGCGGGAAGCGGCTCCGGCTCATTTCGAGGGTGCAGACGTGCGGGCGGTGGAATCTTGTTCCCAGCAGTTCGTATTCGCGGCGGAGGAAACCAAGATCAAACCGGGCGTTATGCGCCACGAGGATGCTGTCCCGGATGAAAGCCTCCAATGCCGGGAAGACTTCTTCCGGCGTCGGTTGTCCGATGAGCATCTCATCGGTGATGCCGTGAATCTGCGATGCACGAACGGGAATCTCTCTCGGTATCTGAATCAAGGTGTTGAATTCAGCCATTAAGGTACCGCCTTCCAGGGCAACCGCGCCGATCTCAATGACCCGGTCGCCTTTCCAGGGCGAGAGGCCGGTTGTTTCCACGTCCAGGACAACATATCTTTCCTGCCGGTTTACTGACTGTATCATACCACCCCCGACATAGAGCGTCCTATGTGCGATATTTTTTTGTCATTTTTTTGATTTCTTTTTTGACCCTGTCCCTCAGCCATTTCGGTTCCCGTACTTCCACTTCTGACCCGTGCCGGAGGATCTCCATCAGGATTTCGGCTTCATGAGAAACGGGGATGGTCAGTTGCAGGGCGCCGTCCGGGAGTTCCTCTGTCTTCTGATCCCGATGCCAAACCTGCCCCCGTATCCACCGCGAGCGGACCGGCGAAAATCGCAGGACAACGGGGAAGCTCTCGCGGTTCTGAAATATCCCGAACGTGTTGGTGAGAAAGGGTTTCCATTCCGCTTCGGGACGGGGAGAAAATTGCTCGTCTGAAACCCGGCAGTCGCTGATGCGGGAAAGGAGAAAATCGCGCCAGTCTTTGCGCATCCGGCAATAAGCAATCAGATGCCAGGCGCCCATGTAATTCACCAGATGGTGCGGTTCCACCGTTCTGGCTGTCGTTCGGTTGCCGGCGGGCGAGTAGTAATTGAAGGCAAGCAGGCGGAACATCAACAGGGCATTGCTGACGCATCCGAACAACAAGGGGTTGGCAGGGGTAACTTCGCTGACGCGGAAGGAAAAGGCCTGGTCGGGATCGGTATGATGGGGCACATTTTCTGAGAGCACGGCGCCGAGCTTCCCGGCGATGTTCCCCAACTCGTCGCCCAACGGGCCTGCGGCTGCGTCGCTGAGCAGCTTTTTCGATATGAGGAGCGACAGGAGTTCCTTTTCCTGGAGACGCAGGACGGGAAGCTGGAAGGTGGGATCAACGTAATAGAAGCCCCTCCGGGCGGGGTCATATTCAAGGGGGGCATGCAGCCGGCAGCGGAAGAACTCGATGGAACGCTGGGCCGTCTTAATGGAGCATTCAAACTGCCGGGCCAGGGTTGACGCATTGGGGAAGTTATGTTTTTTCGCTTCGCTGTCAAACCAGAAAAACCGTTCCAGGAAAAGTTGCTCCCCCATATGCCGCTCCTTACTTCCGGGGACACGATGCGATCCCTGCGGGCTTCCGCATCATGTCCCCGTTTTCCCCATGGATTCCCGCCCAAAAGATTCGCGGGAATGACAGGCTTGGTAGTAGTGCAATGATCTCTCAGCCAATAAACTTCAGGTAATTCTCCCGATTGACCACCTGCCAGGAGGCTTCCGGATAGGCAGTGGCCCACTCCCGCGGCGGGCGGTTCCGTGCCTTGCCCCATTTCATCTCAAAGCCGTAAAGACGTCCGCCCCGTTCCTCGACAAAGTCAATCTCCTGTTTCGTGTAGGTGCGCCAGAAGTAGTTGTTTGCGGCCAAACCGAGATATTCCTGCTTCTTCAGGCGTTCCATGACCAGATAGTTTTCCCAGAGAAGCCCTGCGTCGTCGCGCAGCAGCAGGGGGTTGAAGTTGCTGATCAGGGCATTGCGGATGCCGTTATCGAGGAAATAATAGCGGCAGTTTTTGGTAATTTCCTTGCGCAGATTGCGGCTGAATCCCGGTATCCGGACGACCACAAAGGCCTTTTCCAGCAGGTCGAGGTAACGCTCGGCGGTGTTCTTGCTCATGCCAAGGTTGGCGGCCAATTCGGTATAGGACACTTCCCTGCCGATCTGAAAGGCAATCAACTGCAAGAGCCGACCGATCTTTGCGGAGTGACGGACGCCGTCCAGTTCCAAGACATCCTTGTACAAGTAGGAAGCGACGATCTCCTGCAGATACTGCTCGCGACGGCGATTGTCCGCCATCAGAACAATCTCGGGATAGGAACCGTATATTAGGCGACTTTCCAGATTTGCGGAGGTCTGTGCCGGGTTTTCGTTTGCGCCGATTTCCAGTTGTGCCAGAGGATAGAGCCGCAGGGTATATTTCCGGCCTGTGAGAGGCTCGCCGACGTTCCGTGCGAGGTCAAAAGAGGACGAGCCCGTGGCAATGACCCGGACGCCCTCCAGGTGATCAACGATCAGCTTGAGGTTAAGGCCGATGTCAGCGATGCGCTGTGCTTCGTCAATTACCAGGAGACTGCTCGAACCGACGAAGGCCCTCAGCTTTTCTATGGAGCGGCTGGACAGAAAATCATGAACTGCAATGTCCTCTCCACTCACGACCAGCCGTGGTTCGTGCTGAACCTCCTTGAGGAATTCCTGCACCAGCGTCGTTTTGCCGGTACGGCGGGCGCCGTACAAAACCACAACTTTGCCGGGAGTGATTAGGTCGCGCAGGTTGTCGAGTTGTTTCTGTCGAATGTACATATTTTCTCCAGCATTATTTTTATATTGACCGTATAATATCAAATTAAGTCAATATAGCAAGGTTTATTTTACACTCACCTCTTGATAACAAGGCATCATCTGAGGTCATTGCGCCTGCTCTGGGTGATCTGCTTGAGGTATGCGGCGAAGAACGGGATTTGTTTCGTCGGCAAAGGTCAGGCAAATTTCGGATTCCTTTTAGCTTTCCAAGTCGGCAGGCATTTGATATGGGTAATTCTACCGGGGCGCTTTGATGGTTCAGGCTTGCAGCCGGAAACATTTGTTAATTTTTTGGTTCAATCTGCAAGATTGAACCAGCCCCAGCGATTTTAAAGAGGTCATGATGATCGTTACTATTTCCGGAATCAAGGTTCCGCTGGAGGAAGAGGGAAAGATGCTGTCGGCAAGGCTGGCTGAGATTTTCTCCCTGCCCGAGGAAGCATTTTTTTCCCTGCGTGTGCTCAAAAAATCTCTGGATGCGCGCCGCAACCGGCCGCCGTTTTTCGTTTATTCCGTTGAGGTGGTACTGCCGCAAGGTACGCACTTACCAGTTGACGCTGCGGGAGAGATCAAGATCAGCATAGTGCCGGAAACCCTTGCCTTATCTGACGGTGTTCAGGGGGCTAAGAGTAGCATTGCCGGTCGTAGCCTTATTAAAGCCGGGGCGAAAAAAGTGATCGTTGTGGGGAGCGGTCCGGCCGGTTTGTTTGCGGCTCTCCGGCTGGCCGAAAACGGTATCCCCGTGCTGCTCCTGGAAAGAGGGGACCCTATTCCCGCGCGGTGTCAGGAGGTGCAATCCTTCTGGGAAACGGGTAGGCTCAATCGGGAAAGTAACGTCCTTTTCGGAGAAGGAGGAGCCGGCACTTTTTCCGATGGCAAGCTGACCAGCCGGGTTAAAAACCCCCAGATGGGCCTGGTAAAGGAAACTCTGGTGGAGTTTGGTGCGCCATCGGATATATTAACTGATGCCAAGCCCCATATCGGTACCGACATACTGCGGGCTGTTGTAGTCAATTTCCGGCAGAAACTCCTGGACCTTGGTTGTGAAATAAGATTCGGGGCGCTCGTCTCCGACTTCATTCTCCGGGGCGGCCGGTTGGTCGGCGTGGTGGTTAATGGTGCCGAGGAGATCAAGGCCGATCAGCTTGTTCTCGCCATTGGCCAGAATGCCGACGATACTTATCGGCGGCTCCATGAACGAGGCGTCCAGTTAGCGCCGAAGCCCTTTGCCATGGGGCTCCGCCTGGAGCATCCGCAGAGTCTGATCAATCAGATCCAGTACGGCAAATGGCAGCATCCCGAACTGCCGCCGGCCGATTATTTCTTGACAGCCAGGGTGGCACAGCCGGAACGTTCCGTTTATACTTTCTGCATGTGCCCCGGCGGCCAGGTTATCGGTTGCAGTTCTGAACCCGGTGGCGTGATTACGAATGGCATGAGCCGCTCATCCCGGGACGGCGCTTATGGCAACAGTGCGGTGGTGGTTAACGTCAGCCCCGCTGATTTTTCCGGCACGCCGCAAGAACCGTTGCCGGGGCTCGCTTTCCGCAGGCAGTGGGAAGAGCGGGCCTTTGTGCTGGGAGGGGGAAATTATTGTGCTCCGGCGCAGCGCCTGACGGACTTTTTGCAGGGCAGGGAGAGCGCTGCGCTTGCTCCGACGAGTTTTCGGCCGGGAGTCAAGGCGGCGTTTTTATCGGAGGCTTTGCCCGCATTTATGGCTGAGGCGCTGCAGGACGGTCTGCGGCAATTTGGCCGCCGGCTACCCGGATTTCTCGCCGCCGAAGCAACCCTGATCGGGGTGGAAACCAGGACTTCGTCGCCTATTCGGATACTGCGCGACACTGCCGGGCTAAGTGTCAACACGGCAGGTATCTATCCCTGCGGCGAAGGCGCCGGTTACGCGGGCGGCATCGTCAGCTCGGCCTTAGACGGGATCAGGGCGGCGGAAAGCCTCATCAGTTCGCTGGGATAGCGTCAATAATGATGTCCCCGCCGCGCCGGGAAACCTTCCGGAAATCAAGTTTGATTGCCTCATCCATGCTCTGGTTGCCCAGATCCGCGATCGCCTCGATGCCGCGGCCGAGGATTTTCGGCGCCACGATGATCACTAAGCGGTCTGCCAATTTTCCGTGCAGAAGGGACGTGATGATGGCCGCGCCGCCTTCCACGAGGACGGAGGCAATCTGCCTCTGCCCCAGTTCCTGAAGGAGTTTCGGTAAATCCACACGGCCGCTTCCCTCTGCATTCATCATCCCATCTAAACACAGCGTTTCTATCCCCTGCGCCTTGAGCTTCCGTATTTTTCGCGGCGGGGCCTGACTGGTGGTGGCGATGATGGTCCGGGCTTTTTCCTGGTTTTGCAAAATCTTCGCCTCCAGGGGTAAGCGCAGGTGGGAATCCACAACGATCCGGACGGGATTTCGCCCCTTTACGTGGCGGACTGTTAATTCCGGGTCATCCGCCAGAACCGTGCCGACCCCCACGAGAATGGCATCGTGCGTGCTGCGCAGGCGGTGGGCGAAGATCCGGGACGCTGGGGAGCTGATCCAGCGGGAATGGCCCGTGACGGAGGCGATGCGGCCATCAATCGTCTGGGCGAATTTGAGCGTGACGAATGGGATGTCGGTCGTGATATATTTAAAGAAATGTTCATTGATCTCCCGGCAGGCCTGCTCCATGACCCCCACGGTTACATCAATCCCAGCCCGCCAGAGGGCCGCGATGCCCTGCCCGGCAACGAGTGGGTTGGCATCGGCTGTGCCGATAACCACTCGCGCCAACTGCAGGCCGATAAGTGTCTCTGCGCAGGGTGGCGTCTTGCCGTAATGACAGCAAGGCTCCAGGGTCACATAGAGGGTGGCGCCCCGCACGGATCCCCGCACCTTCCGGAGGGCGTTTATCTCGGCATGGGGGCCGCCGAATTGCTCATGATAACCTTCGCCGATGATCCGGTCGCCTTTAACGATGACGGCGCCCACCATGGGATTGGGGCTTACCCATCCTTCCCCGCGTCGCGCGAGCCGCAAGGCCCGTTGCATGTAAAATTCATCCTTCATTTTTTCACCCGAAGCTGCATCTCAAATCCCCCTCAATCCCCCTTTGCTAAAGGGGGAGATTACTACCTACCTCCTACACCATATCATGACCCGAGCGCCATTAAAATCAGTTTATCATCATGTTTCTCTTGTGGCCTTTTTCTGAACTATGCTATATGAATCGAAAATTATTGAAGGAGCATCAGCTATGATTGCAGGGGTTGTGGTGAAGAAATTGAAGGTCATTCCCGACGAGCGGGGCCGGCTGATGGAGATATTGCGCGCTGACGACGAGACGTTTAGTAAATTTGGCCAGGTATATATGACCGCCGCCTATCCGGGGGTGGTGAAGGGATGGCATTACCACAAGAAACAGTTCGATAACATGGCCGTCGTCAAGGGCATGATGAAGATTGTGCTCTATGACGGACGCGAGAATGGGCCTACTTACGGGGAGATCAATGAGATTTTTGCCGGCGACCACAACCCGGTGCTCGTGCATATTCCGCCTTACGTGTACCATGGTTTCAAATGCATCTCCACGGAGGAAGCGCTCGTGGTGAATGTCCCCAGTGAATCATATAACTACCTGGAGCCCGATGAGTTTCGCCTCCCCCCGCATGGCACCGATATTCCTTACTCTTGGGACAGAAAGGACGGATAGACCTTGATTTACCTGGAAATAATGATTGGTATGATCGGTGCGGCGATCGGAAGTTTTCTCAATGTCTGCATCCTGCGGCTTCCGGCCGGCGAGTCGCTCGTGCTGCCCGCCTCCCATTGTCCGAAGTGTAACTACTCCCTCAAGTTTTATGATAATATTCCCATTGTCAGCTATCTGGTGCTGCGGGGCAAATGCCGGAACTGCCGGAAAGCCATATCCCTCCAGTACCCCTTGGTCGAGCTGCTGACGGCCATCATGGCGCTGCTGCTTTTCTGGAAGTTCGGGCTGAATCTGAAATTGCTCTTTTCCTTCATATTTACCTGTAGTTTGATTGTCATCACCTTCATTGATCTGGAGCATCAGATTATCCCGGATGTCATCACCCTGCCGGGCATTCCCATTTTTTTCCTGATGGCGGTTTTTGCCATGGGCATTCCCTGGCTGGAGGCGGCGCTCGGGTTGTTGATCGGCGGCGGCATCCTTTATGTCATCGCCCTGGGCTATGAACTGATCAGAAAGGCAGAGGGCATGGGCGGCGGCGACATCAAGCTGTTGGCCATGCTGGGGGCCTTCTACGGCTGGAAATCCCTCTTTTTCATCCTCTTTGTGAGTTCATTTCTGGGCGCCATCGTGGGGCTTACGGTGATGCTCGTCAAGGGAAAAGATATGAAGTACGCCGTTCCCTTCGGCCCTTTTCTCTCCGTGGCCGCCATCGCCTATATTTTCTGGGGGGACAATTTTATCCAACTCTTTTTGATTCGTCATTAACCCCCATGCCCGGCGCGGGCACGACGAAATATGAAAATCCCCCCTCAACCCCCCTTTGGTAAAGAGGGGGTGGGGGGATTTTCATGTTAAGCTTCTCGATGCGAAAGAGTTGGAAAAGGCTGTGTTTGCACCCGGTGTGTTTTTCGAGGTAACATCAGACAATCTGGTGATCGTCAGGTATTGTACGGTTCGATTTCGACATGGCCTCAATTATTTCCAGAAGTTGCGAAGAGTCTTCGTTGCCCCCGCCGCGGCCGATGAGGGCGTTGAACATCTGCGTAACGAGCGCAGTTGCGGGCAGCGCCAGGCCGAGGGCATGGGCCTCATCCAGGACAATCTGGATGTCTTTATAGTGGAGGCGGGCCTCAATCCCGGCCTGGTAATTTCTTTCCACCATGCGTTTTCCCAGCACCTCCAGAATTCTGCTCTGGGCCTCGCCGCCGGATAGGGCCTCATATATCTTCTCCGGGTCCAATCCATTCTTGCGGGCGAAGGTAAAGGCCTCCGCCAGACCCTGCAGGGTGATCAGCAAGACCATCTGATTGCAGGCCTTGGCGACTTGTCCGGCGCTGTTTGACCCAATATGAACGATGCTTTTGCCGAGGCAGGCAAAAAGAGGTTTGACCCGATCGAATATTTCCGGCTTACCCCCCACCATTATGGAAAGGGTCCCGTTTATGGCCCCGCTCTCACCGCCCGAGACGGGGGCGTCAAGGGTTTCAATGCCGGCCTCGGCAAGCCGCGCGGCAATCACACGGGTAGCAGCCGGTGCAATGGTGCCCATATCTACGAGAATGGAACCCGGCCGGGCGCCGGCGAGGATGCCTTTCTCTCCCAGGACGACCTCCCGCACATCATTCGTTGTGGTCACCATGGTAAAGACAATATCACAACCTGCGGCCACCTCAGCCGCCGACCCGCAGGCAATTGCGCCGGCCTCAACGAGAGAGGCCATCGTCTCCGGGCGCCTTCCGTAGACCAACAGGCGGTAGCCGCCCCTGATAAGGTTCAGGGCCATGGGCCTACCCATGACGCCGAGACCGATAAAGCCGACGCGTGGTAACATTTATTTCACCCTTTACGCGCCTTCATTTAACCTTTCCAGCACCTTAACGAGGGCAGATGAATCAAGCTCACCTTCCTTGCTGCCCATGAGGGCGTTCATATTCTGGGTGACAAGGGCGGAACCGGGCAGGGCAAGCCCCATCTGATGTGCCGTCTCCATAACGATCCGCAGATCCTTTTGATGGAGACGCACCTTGAATCCGGGCTGGAAGTCATGATCTATCATGCGCTTTCCGTGGAGTTCCAGGATCTTGCTGCCCGCAAAACCACCCATAAGCGCCTCTCGCACCCGGCCAAAATCCACGCCATTTTTCCTGGCAAAGGTTAGCGCCTCGGCCACTCCCTCGACGGTCAAAGAAACCACGATCTGGTTGCAGGCCTTGGCGACCTGTCCTGCGCCATTAGGACCAATATGAACAATATTCTTCCCCAGACAATCGAAGAAGGGTTTGACCCGGGCAAATACTTCCGGTTTGCCTCCCACCATAATGGAAAGGGTGCTGTTTACAGCCCCTACTTCGCCTCCCGATACCGGGGCGTCGAGCATCTCTATTCCCTTGGCCATCAGTTGGGCGGCTATGGAGCGGGTAGTCACCGGGGAGATGGTGCTCATGTCCACTACGGTAGCGCCGGGTCCGGCCCCTGCCATGACCCCATCGTGCCCCAGTATTACCAGCTCTACATCCTTCGTATCAGGCACCATGATAAAAATCAGGTCGGCCGCACGGGCCACTTCTGCCGGCGATGCGCAAGCCCGGGCGCCGGCGGCGGTAAGCGGCTCCATTGATTCGACCCGGCGGCTGTTAACCCAGAGGGTGTGGCCGCTTCTGATGAGATTCAAGGCCATGGGTTTGCCCATGATGCCCAAGCCGATGAAACCAACGTTACTATTCATATTCGATCTCCTTTTATGCACGCGACGGCGCGAATTATTCTGAATAATCTTTCGCTTGCCTCCTCGATAAGCCGGGGGGATTCTCCCATGGCCTCATCAATTGTCATGGGAGCGGCGATGGCGCTCATGGCGGAATCAACTCCGTGCTGGTAAATCAAATCGGCGCCTTTGGCGATAGAGCCGGCGATGGCAAAGACCGGTTTGCCGTATTTTTTGGCCCTTAAGCCGACGCCTGCCGGAACTTTTCCGTAAGCCGTCTGTTCATCCAGCCGCCCCTCGCCCGTAATGACAATATCCGCTTCCTTTATCCGGTCATCAATATTGATGGTATTGAGGATGATGTCCATCCCCTTCATGAGTTTGGCCTGGCAGAATACCATCAGACCGGCCCCCAACCCCCCGGCGGCGCCGCCTCCCGGAGCATCCAGAACATCTATGGCAAGGTCCTTCTTTATAATATCTGCATAGTGCCGCAGGTTCTTGTCCAGTATTTCCACCATTTGCGGCGAGGCCCCCTTTTGGGGGCCGAACACCCGTGATGCGCCCCTTTCACCACAGAGCGGGTTGTTTACATCACAGGCGACCACAAATTCAGTTTGACCAATTAACGGCATGATGCTGCTGATATCTATTCTTCGGAGCCTGTCCAGGAAGCCGCCGCCAATTTCCAGCGGCTCTCCGTCCTTGTCAAGAAACTTCACGCCTAAAGCCGCAGCCATGCCCATGCCGCCGTCATTGGTCGCACTCCCGCCGATGCCCAGAATAATTTTTCTGCATCCCCGGCTCAGGGCATCCCGGATAATTTCTCCCGTGCCATAGGTGGAGGTCGTAAGCGGGTTTCTCTTTTCTTTGGGAACCAAATACAGGCCGGAAGCTTCTGCCATTTCTATGATCGCCGTATCCCCGTTGACAATGCCGTAGCGCGCCCGGACTTTATTGCCGATGGGGTCGGAAACCTCTGCATAGCGGTATTCACCCTGCAGGGATTCCACCATTGCCTCGACGGTACCCTCACCGCCATCGGCAATGGCTATCTTTTCGACCTGAGCCTCGCTGTATACGCGCCGGATTCCCTTTTCGATGAGAGCTGCGGCTTCCAGCGATTTTAAGCTGCCTTTAAAGGAATCCGTGGCTATTAAAACCCTCATATTGAATCTTCAGGACTTCTTGCGCTTCTTGTCAAAGGCAGTGATCTCTTCCATGATTGCGAGGGTCGCCCTGGCGCTTTCGTAAACCGGTGTGTCCACCATCTGTCCCTTGTGGTTGATTGCCGCCAACCCCTTGGCGATTCCCTCTGACTCGAAGACCTTGACAATCTCCGTGGCCAATTTAACATCCTCAGAAGAGGGAGTATAGATCCGGTGGGACGGCTCGATCTGACTCGGATGAATCAGCATTCTTCCCTCGTATCCCAACTGATGGCCGAAACTGGTGGTCTTCTCGAACAGAGCAATATCCTGATAGGCCACGAAGGGGCAATCAATGGCGATGATGCCGGCGGCGCGGGCGGCAACGGCCACGTGGGCGCGGGCATACAACTGTTCTTCACCTTCGAGGGTGAGCTTTACCCGCATGTCCTTGCAGTAATCCACGGCGCCGAAGATGATCGAATTGACCCGCTTGCTCGCGACAGCAGACGGATAGGCATTGATGACGCCGATGGCCGTCTCGGCTAAAAGCTGAATGGCCACGCTTCCCACGGGCAGACCCCGCCTCCGCTCCAACTCCTCGATCTTCCATTCCAGGCGCTTTACGTGATCGGGCCCGGCGCACTTGGGCAGGCATATTCCGGCCAGGCCCTTATGGACAGAGGCCTCGAGGTCATCGTCGGTCCACGGGGTAAACCAGTTGTTGATCCGGACGTATACCAAGGAGCCTCCCGATCCAGCTATTTTCAGGTTTTTCTTGATCATCTCCCTGGATTTTGGCTTCTCGGCGGGGGGAACGGAATCCTCCAGATCGAGAGTAATAATGTCGGCCGGTGTTTTCGGAGCCTTGGAAATCATCTTGTCGTTGTTGGCAGGAATATAAAAAACAGATCTCATTACGGCCATTTTCAAACCTCCTTGTTTTAGTTCCAAGTTTTGAGTTCTTTCACTAACAAATCAAGACTTAGAACTTTTAACTGTTGTCCAAGCCGCCATTGCTGCTGCCATGCCTGCGCCCGGCTTAAACTTGTAACCGCACCCGGCAAGCCCGGCCTCCACAGCTCCGACAGTTGCCAGCGTTTCGCCCAGCGCCGTCGAACCCATGTGACCGATACGGAAATATTCGGCCCGAATCTGCGGGTGCAACCCACCGGCAAGAAATGCCCCGGCCTGCCGCACTTTAACCAGGAAGTCCGCTCCATTGACGCCGGCCGGGTAGCGCGGCGCCGTCATGGTGTGGGCCGCATACTCCTGCTTGATTGGCACCTGCCCCATTCCCAAGGCCTGGATGGCGGCCTGAAAGGCCTGTGCGATCCGTTCATGGCGGGCAAAACGCGCCTCCATCCCTTCTTTAAGAATGATCCCCAGGCTGACGTTGAGCGCCCAGATCAGGTTTACCGCCGGGGTGCCAAAATAGGCGGCCTTGCGCGCTTCGTAGGCTTCCATAATAGGCAGCCAGTTTGTCCAGTCGGCGTAATAATTGCCTACCAATGTTTTTCGCGCCCTGAAGGCGGCCATCGCCCGCGGCCCGACCACGAGCAGGGCCAGACCGGGAGGCGTACCGACCGCTTTTTGCGAGGCGGTCAGGGCCACGTCCACACCCCAGTCAGCCATGCGCAACTCCTCCCCGGCCACTGAGCAGACGCCATCCACCACCACCAGTGTGTCATAACGGCGGCCCAATGCGGCCAAGGCCTTGATGTCCGTTAAAACACCGGTGGAGGTGTCCACGTGTGTAATCGTCATCATCTTGAAGTGACCGCTTTTCAGCGCGGTTTCAACTTCCTGGATTGACGGTCGGCCGCCGACTTCGGATCGCACGTGCGTCACCTGAGCGCCATAGCGTTCCAGCAGTGCGCCAAAACGGTCGCTGAAAAAGCCGGTGTTGACAACCAGCGCCTTGTCGCCGGCCTCGATCAGGTTTGCTCCCGCCAGGTCCATCGCCAGCGTTCCCGAGCCGGCAATGATGAACGGTTGTCCATCAGGAGAGAGAAACATCTGGCGCATCCTCTCCAATGCCTGTCCAAATACCTCTATGAATGACGGGTCAAGGTGGCCGGTCGTGGGAGCACCCGCTGCGGCGAGAACTGACGGTTCAAACTCAATGGGACCAGGAATCATCAACAGTGTGCGGTCTTTCATTATTTGCCCTCCTTTACATCACTTGTTTACGACATTAACCGGATTTCCTGCCAGGAATGCCTTCAGATTATCTACGGCAACATCCATCAGCCTTGCCCTTGCCTCTTTGGTTGCCCACGCTATGTGAGGGGTAATGACACAGTTTTTTGCGCCCAACAACGGATTGTCGGCCTGCGGCGGCTCAACGGACAAGACATCAAGTCCCGCACCGGCAATAATCCCCTTATTGAGGGCCTCGGTCAAATCCTCATCCACAACCAGCGGTCCGCGGGACGTGTTGATGAGAAACGCCGTCCGCTTCATTTTGCTTAGATTGTCTTTATTTATGATGCCCTGGGTGGCAGGGAACAACGGACAGTGGAGGCTAACGACATCGGACTCCCTCAGGAGCTCATCCAGTTCTGCCCAGCGGAAGTTCCGGCGCAGGCTTTGATCGCTTTTATAGGCGTCAAATCCCAGGACATTCATCCCCAGTGCCGTTGCTATGTCGGCTACCCGCTGGCCAATACGGCCAAAACCGATGATGCCCATAGTCTTGTCCGCCAGTTCAATGAGGGGATGATTCCAGAAGCACCAGTCTATGCATTTTACCCAGTCGCCCCTATGGACGGCGCTGCTGTGATCATGAACGTGGTTGCACAGCTCCAGCAGGATGGCAAAGGTCATCTGCGCCACCGACGAGGTGCCGTAGGTTGGGATGTTGGTAACGGGAATATTCCGTTTCTTGGCGGCTTCAACATCTACCACATTGTAGCCCGTGGCAAGGACGCCGATATATTTTAGTTCTGGCAGGTCGGTAAAGAGATCCTCGCCCAGGAGTGTCTTGTTCGTAAACAGGATGTCCGCTCCCCGGGAGCGCTCCCGGGTAAGCCCGGCAGGCGTCCTGTCATAGATGACCGTTTCGCCCAGCTTTTTCAGATTATCCCAGCTAATATCCCCCGGGTTCAAGGTGTATCCGTCCAGCACTACGATCTTCATATTCTCAATCCCTCATATTTATTGTTTTTCAAAAGCCGTCAAACTTGATGCTCTCGTCAAAAGTCTCCCAATGGTCATACCGGCGAAAGCCGGTATCCAGACTACTTTAAAAGCACTGGATTCCGGGTCAAGCCCGGAATGACAAAGGAGGCAAGTTACGACGTATTACGAGACCGTCAAACTCTGCTCCACGCCATATTCAGCGTCCTTTTGGCGTTTGCTATTACCACATCGGAATCTTCATCTCCAAAGGGCTTCACTTCAAAGCTCACAATGGGCGGATTTTTTTCGTTCAAAAACCCGATCTGCAACAGCATCTTTAAAAATTCCGCTACCTCATCAACATCATTTTCCCCTCCCGGGAAGCCAAAGCGCGGGTGCATGTCTCCATAGGCCGGAAGATCGGGGCTCTTAACGACGCAGTTCCCGATATGGGCATGCACCAGGTAGTCTTTCACGGGCAGGATGGCCGCCGCGGCCGACTCTCTTATTAAGGGAAGATGGCTCAAATCAACCATCAAGCCGAAATTGTCATGTTCCTTCCTTATCTCCGCCGCATATCTCCTGGCGAGTTCCGCCGGGCCGACCAGGCTTTTCTTATCTACATCATAATCAAATATCTCATGGACAACCTTGATGCTTCCCTTTGATCTGGCATAGGCACATAACTCTTTGGTTGATCGGATCAGGGCCCGGTAAGCCTCTTCCTTCCCGCTCTCTTCATATTTCCCGCTTAAAAAGGCAAACCCGACGGCGCCCAGTTCACAGGCTTCATCAATGCCTTCTTTCAACGTTGCCACGGCTTGCAGCCGGCCTTCCTCATTGGTGTCGTTGATATTGAGCCCGGTCGTAAGCAGGCGCGGCTGTCCGCCGTAGGCCACCGTCAGATGCGAGGCGGCCAGGATTTTCTTGACCTCTTCCTTAGCCTTGGCATCTTTAATCCAGCTTATCTCGATGGCATTGAAATAAGCATCACAAGCAATCTTCCTTATTGACTCTACGATCGGTCCCTCGCCCTTCATGGTTACCGGATAGGCCATAAAGTGGATCAAACCTACCTTCATATACCTATACATGGATTCGTTCACGACGGCCACTCCTTCTGCAAAGATAATTTCCCCTTATTCAAATTCCCTGACCGCCGCCACGCTCGGTCCCATCGAACAGTCCGTCTGCTCTTCGCAGATGATATCTATAACGTATGGCTTTCCGGATTTTACCGCGCGTTCCAAGGCTCCCGCAATTTCTTCCGGCTTAAAGACCCGTTCCGCCCGGCAGGCAAATCCTTCGGCAATTTTCACATAATCTATCAGGGTTTGGTTTTCCTTCATCTCCACGGCGCACTCAAACTGGTAGGCATACTTCTGGTTCTGCCGGATGAGACCCATGTAGGCATTGTTCACGATGACGACGATGATGGGTATTCCATATTTTGCCGCCACCGCCAGCTCTTCAATGAGGAACGTAAAGCCAAAATCACCCATTACGGCAACGGCATTATGCTCCGGTTTGGCAATTTTCGCCCCGATGGCGGCCGGTATGTCGAAGCCAAGCGTTCCCGCCCCGCCCGACGGCAGATACATCCGGGGCTTGTTGATTTCCTGAAACTGCCCCGACCAGATCTGGTTCAGGCCACAACCGGTGGTAAACATGGTATTGTCGCCAAAGAATTTATTCAATTCATAAAAAACCCGCTGCGGTTTTATGGGGACGTTGTCGTAATCGGCCTTTCTCTTTAAGGCCTGCTTTAATTCGGGAAGCGCTTTCACGCGTGCGACAGGCTCCTTCCTGACGCCCCTTGATTTCGCCTCTTTCAGCAGGGCGTTGAGGGCCAGCCTGGCATCGGAGACAATCCCCACTTCGGCTGGCAGGATTTTGTTAATCTGTCCGGCTTCGATATCAATGTGGATGAACCTTCTGTCTCCCGCATATACCTTGATATCTCCAGTATGGCGGTCGGTAAAGCGGCAACCAATGCCGAAAACCACATCGGATTCGAGAAAAATCCTGTTGCCCAGCGGAGACCCGACCTGAATCCCCATGCATCCGACACTTAAGGGATGATTGTCCGGGAAGGCGCCCTTGGACATATAGGTGGTGATGACGGGAAGCTGCAGGTATTCGGCAAACTCAATACATTCCGCTACCGCGCCGGAAAGGACAACGCCGCCGCCCATAATCATCACGGGATTCTTGGCCTCGGAAAGCAGATCAAGCGCCTGCTGAATCAGATTTAAATCCGGCTTGACTTCCGGTATCGGCAAAGGTGCATCCGTTGCTTCATCATACTCAATATCTACCAGTTGGACATCAAGGGGCAAGTCAATAACCACCGGCCCCGGCTTGCCTGCTCTGGCGGTGCGGAAGGCCTCCCGCATTACCTTCGGCACATCGGCAGGATTGGTAACACACCAGGTGGCCTTGGTTATGGGCTGGCAAATTTTCGCTATATCAACGCACTGAAAGGCATCCTTCCCGAGCAGAGCGGTAACGTTTTGGCCCGTGATGGCAATCAAGGGTATGGAATCAATATTGGCGGTGTATAGACCGGTCACGAAGTTAGTCGCCCCCGGGCCTGATGTACAGATCGCCAGGGCCATTTTCCCGCTGGCCCGGAAAAAACCGTCAGCGGCGTGTACGGCCGCTTCTTCGTGACGAACCGTGAAGTGCTTGATTTTTTTTGAAGTTCCCAGATATTTGTAGACAGGATTGATGCCAGCTCCGGGGATCCCGAAGGCAGCAGTAATACCCTCATTTTCAAGAATTTTGACGACAATTTCGGCAACTTTCATGATTCCCATCTCCCTGTCATCCGGCTCGTTTTATAATATAAGTAATATCGTGACGCAAGGAGAAAATGTATCAAAAGAAATAGGCGCGTGAGTTAGAGCCGGGAACGAAAAAGAAAGATAGCAATAATTAATTATACTGACACCGGAACTCCTGCTAAACGACAATGACAAGTTCAGAATAACGGGCAAGAATTGAATCTGCAGTCAGCAGGTGCAGTGGTTCCGAAATAGCCTGAGCAAGGAGCATTCGGTCAAAGGGGTCTTTGTGCAACGTGTTACAAAAATACTGGACACCGGTTTTCACCGGTGTGACGACTTTTGACCAGTTCATTACGATTGAGTAATTTTACTCTGCCATTGAGTAAAATAGTTTGCATCGGTTGAAGTCATTTGATATAAGGCCGTTATGAGCTACGAGCGTCCGCTATTATCTACCCTCCGCACGGAACTTTCCCGGCCGACGCCGGTAATTCATGTCCTGATCGGCCCCCGACAGGTCGGCAAGACCACCATTGCCCGCCAGATTAATGAATCCATTGGCATTCCAACAATATATGCCACTGCCGATAGTCCGATCCCTCTGGATTCAGCCTGGATCGAGACCCAGTGGCGCCGCGCCGTTGCCGACGTCGGCCCATTGGGCGGCCCGATCCTCCTCATCCTCGACGAGGTGCAAAAGGTGCAAGGATGGAGCGAGACAATAAAGCTCCTCTGGGACAGCCGCCCGGCAGCGCCGGAGATTCGCGTCCTGATCCTCGGATCGTCGTCCCTGTTAATGCAAGAGGGGCTGACCGAGAGTCTTGCCGGCCGGTTCTTCCTGCATCGCTGCAACCACTGGGGATATCCGGAGTGCAGCACCGCCTTTGGCTGGAATCTGGAGCAGTGGCTCTACTTCGGAGGCTATCCGGGGGCCACATCCTTCACGGAAAACGAATCGTCATGGAAGCGCTACATCACCGATTCCCTTATTGAAACAGTCATCGCCCGCGATGTAATCCAGATGAGCAAGATCGCTAAGCCGGTTTTGCTGCGCCATCTCTTTGCTCTGGCAGCTACCCTTCCGGCCCAGTGTGTATCCTATACCAAGATGCTCGGCCAGCTCCAGGATGCCGGGAACACGACGACTCTGGCCCACTACCTGAAACTGCTCGAATCGGCCTTTCTGGCGAGCGGCCTGGAACTTTTTTCGCGGGGGAAACAGCGCCAGCGCGGAAGCAGCCCAAAGCTGATCCTCTGGAACAACGCCCTGGTTAACGCGCTTTCCAAGCGGACCTTTGCTGAATCCCTTGCCGATACGATCTGGTGGGGACGGCTGGTGGAAAACGCCGTTGGCGCGCATCTATGCAACACCCTCTCTTCGGTGGAATATGAGATCACCTACTGGAGGGAAGGGGGGCATGAGGTAGATTACGTGGTCGCCAGGGGGCGGGACATTTGGGCTATCGAGGTCAAAAGTGGTCGGAGCGGCAAGGCTCCCGGCCTGACGCGGTTCCGCGACCGCTATCCCGAAGCGCACCCGCTTCTCGTAGGGGTACAGGGAATCCCTCTCGAAGCTTTCTTCAATAGAGATGCAGCATCCTGGCTGGTTTGATTTCTGGATGGAGCGCTTTCTTCAACATGAGCGAACGGGTCGCCTCTTGACATTACTTATCATGGATGTCCCTAAATTACCCTACATTATTCCTCACACCAGTTGGCTAATTTCAAATCGGTGATACGCTTGAAATGGGCAGTGTTGTTCGACACCAGGGTTAGGTTGTGAGCAAGAGCGCAGGCAGCTAAAATCAGATCAAAATCATCCAGCCGCTCCCCCCGGTTTTCCAGTTGCGCCTTTAGCGTGCCGAAAAGCTCCGCCGTTTCCATGCCCACAGGAACAATCTCGGTGGCTTGTTCCAACGTTTTAATTTTTGCCAGATTGCCGACAGGTTTCTGAGACTTGAACGCACCATAGTAGAGTTCCATAAAGGTTATAACGCTTATCTTCAGAGGATCATGCACGTGCCGCCGGAGATTTGCCCGGACCACAGGATGACCCTTGAGGGAATAGATTACCGTATCCGTATCAAGCAGAAACATCCAGCCCCTCCGACGATCTTATCGAATTCTTCCTTGCCGCTCTGATTTCGGCAATAATTTCCTCGGTTGGTCGCACATCTTCCCAAGAACCGGCAAGTCCCAGCAAGACTTCTGCCGGTGTCTTTAGGTGCTCAATGTTTTTCCGGTTAGATAAAAAGAGCTTCGTAATATAGAGGATTTGCTGACTGACAGACCGATGCTCATCCTTTGCCATGTGCTTTATTTCCAGATATAAATCGTCATTCATGCCTTTTATTTGCAAATTTGCCATTAAGATCCCTCCCTTCCACTGGTTCAGGAAATAGTATGCCCTATTCATGAATTATGCAAGTTTTTTCCGCAATACCCAAACACCCGAAGCTGCATCGTCCGGTCTGCCGGGGGTCAGTTCAGCAAAGCTCCCGGTGAAAGGTTGCTGCTCTTTCTGAACTTGCGGCCCCAGGTAGAGAAAGGGGATGATGAAGATTTTTCATTGACCGGAAACATAAACCAGAATGGCAGAAAAGATGGGTTACCGTGTAATCACAACGTCAAACATGCTATGGTCTCTGACCCCGAGGAAGCAGGCATCACCTTACCTTTAGCGGCAATGCCTGTGTTGACGTTCACTCTTAATACAGTGTCGTCCTTCCTATTGCGACATGGGTGGCAGATTCATATCGAGAAGAAACTTCATCCGGTCACCATGGAAAGCTCTTTCTCTTCCGCTCGCCATGCAGCATAGGAAAGGGCTTCCAGGACATCCTCACGCTCCAGATACGGATATTCCAGCAGGATATCCGCAGCGGTTTTTCCGCAGGCGATGAGGCCGACGATTGTTCCCACGGTAACGCGCATTCCCCTGATGCAGGGTTTCCCCCCCATCACCTCGGGGTCCATAGTGATTCTAATCAATGGTTCCATAATAAACCTCCATAATCCAACGTGAATCTAACACTTTCAGTGGCGAATATCAACAGGTTTTCTGATTCATTGGTAGAAAAATCAAGCGATTTTGGTGCAAATATTATGTCTCGAAATTTATCTCTTGCCTCCCAATAATGAGAATTTTTCATTGCCAGGAAGCATAGCCCAAAGAAGAACGGCAGAAAAGATGGATTGGTCAGACGCTGACGTGAAATATGGGAAGTCCCCCCCTTCGTTTTCTCTTTGAAAACAATGGGGCTCTGTCCCTGATTGTTCCCTGATTGTTCAATCTTCTGTAGAGGTCATCAAAGATAGGGGGTAGAGCTAACCCCATCAGACCTTGGTACAGCAAATGGATGTCTGGTCGCGTGATCTATTAACGCGGACCAAAAAGATAGAAGAAAAAGGTCGGAGTTAAGGCAGGTTGCAGTGAAAAGCCACCAGGAGGACATCAATCCGGGAGGTCAGGGGAAATCTCCGTTTTCCCCTTGACATTACTTATCATGGATGTCCCCGGAATATCCCCGCCAATTTCTGAAAATTGCACATAAAAAACTGCCGCGGAAGATTTTTTGCCATCTTCTGCGGCAGCTTTTATTTCTCTCTTTTCCTTCCCCGTTGATCTACCTGGGCCGGAATTTACATCTTAAGTATGATGGTGCGTCACATCACCGAGTAGGATATCCACTGATCCAGTATAGCCCTCAAGGACCGCAACTTCGGCGGAATCTACTGACACAGTAGTGGTATTCGCGACGGCATCATGTGTCACGTGGACGTTAGTATCATTGGCCGTAAGAGAAGAGAGATCGATCTTATCGCCTTCGCTTGATTTGAAATCGACGATATGGTCTACATTAGTAGCCCCGGCTTCTCTAAAGATAAAGGTATCCGCGCCCGCATGACCTGTCAGTGTGTCGTGGCCATGACCACCGATGAGGATATCGTTGCCTCCCGCACCTGTCAGAATATCAGTCCCGTCTGTGCCGACAAGTGTTCCGGCAGTCCCGGTAGCAACAGTCAGGGTATGATGGGTATCATCAGCTATCTGAATGATGTGATCATCCGGGCTCAAAAACACATGCATAGCACTTGGAACCGTACTTCCATCACCATCGGTCACGGCAAGATCAAACTTGAGTTCATGGGCATCGCCTGGAGTAAACTCGGTAGCACCGAAGCTCCCAAGCTTAAAGGTAGCACCACTCGCATAGTCATATTCCAATGTTGTATAGCCGTGATCGGTCAAAGTACCGATAGTTGTATGATCTACGACACCAGTTAGCAGAGCATCAGCACCGCTGTCGGCTACGTGAAAGACATGTCCTCCAACAGTAACGTTATGCCCACCTGTCTCGCCATCAATCACGCTAGTGACTTTCGATTCGCCGTTATAGCTAATAAATACGCTTTTAATGTTTTCATGCGCATTAGTAGATTCTCCGACGGTATTATTGCCGTCCGGATCCGTAAAAGCCTTGATGAGTATTCCCGAAGACCCGGAAATTCCGGTAAATTCGGCCGTTGCCCCATTGACGTGGCTGTGACCATCAAAATGATGATCCTGATTAGCAGTTATGCTGTAATTTGCACTGGAGACGTTCTTTGTTGAATCACCAGTTAAATTTATCACATAATCTACGCGCATTGCCTCACCGTTACCAACGCTGACACCACCGCTGACACCACCTGCCGTTGCAGTAGTATTTAATGTGCCGGATGAAATTAGAGTTCCATCCACCTTCTCCATCGGAGTCAACAATACATCTGAAGCACCTGCTGTAGGATTATCAAAATACGCGTATGGTTGGTTACCGCCATGGAATTGGAATCCAACATCGTTAACACTAAACGTGCCTATCCCGCCGTCGATCTGCTGATACAAATGGAAAGAGTAGGTGTCACTTGCCGTCGTAATAGAATAATCAGGATTCAGCGTAGCATCAAACACCTTAGCCGCAGTTGTAGCTAAAGCCGTAGCGTAATTGCTGTTAGCCAATGTTGAACCAATAAGGTGCGATCCATCTGTATACAGATAGACGTGCGCAGTTGCCGCGGTAACACCGCTGTCAGATCCATTGGTTGCGGCGAATTTGACGGTACCGTTTAAGTCATTTCCATAATTATTATCCACATTATGATCGGTGTCAAGATAGACAGTACCCATTTGATTTTGCCCAAGGTTATTGGTCAGGTATGCATAATCCGGGGTAATGGCCGTCGGACCCGTATCTCCTATGGCAATCGTCAGCGTGCTTTGGCTGGTCGATCCGTCCGCATCCGTAATCGTGTAGGTGAAAACTTCATGAGCCGGCTGATTTACACCATCAATCAGATTATTCACAGAAACAGGCGCCGTGTAGGTGTAAGCGCCATTCGCGCCTATCACCAAAGAGCCGTGTAGGCTACCCTCAATGGTGGTAGTTCCGGTTGCTGCAACAGTCTCTCCATTGACTAATGTCACATGAACGGCGTCCGCACCCAGCGTATCGGCGCCGGGCCCTGTCGTGATGACATTACCTCCCACTGTAGCTGTCTGATGTTCCGTCACCGCGTTGACGTCCGCAACTGCCGTTACTCCCGTATCGGCTATGGCAATCGTCAGCGTGCTTTGGCTGGTCGATCCGTCCGCATCATGGACAGTGTAGGTAAAGGTATCAGACACCGCACCATTAGTGTTGTCCACATGGGCAGGTGCAGCGTAGGTGTAACTGCCGTCCGCCGCAAGCACCAGCGTACCACCAGCCGTACCATTCGTAAATGTCCCGGCATCTACAGTTATGCCATCAGCACTGGCGGTATCGTTGGCAAGAACTCCCGCCGTCAAACCAACCGTCAGGATCTGGCCTTCTACCACCGTGCCGATGTCGGGGTTCGCGTGTGGGACAGTATCTATGATTGTCAGGTGCATAGTATTGGTTGTATCCAGGTGCTCATAGTTACCGCCCTGCGCGCCGGTGATTCCTACTGTTAGATGAGCATCACCGTCAGGCGCGTTTTGAGCAATAACTGGCTCTGAAGCACCCGAAAGCTGACCCGCCTGGATTGTAATAGAAGTGTGTGCTGTGTCGTCCAGCGTGATGTGCAAATCACCCTGCGGTGCGTGATCTACATGCGCCGTGTAAACAATGTTACCTCCTTCAGTTACTGTAACGTTGTCCAAAGTTACCGTCGTTGTGTCGGTAACATCGGCAACCTGGGCCGTCGCCGTAGCGCCGGCAACGCTCGTGGCCTCATAGTTACCGCCATGAATATCGAGTACCGTAGCCGTGACGGTGGACGGATCGGTGTAAACATCGGGGTGCTCCGTGGCGATGGAGAACGAACCATTCCCTTGAGCGTCAATCGCCACCGTTTGAATCGAGGTGGCGTTCGTGAATGAGTCATGGACCTGAACATCTACAGTGGCCGCACCCTGTGGTGCGTTGTCGAGGTGAACGCTGAAGGTTACGCCCGCTGCGTTCTCCGTCACGTTGCTCGTCGTGATGTGCGCTACCGTCGTATCGTGACCATCCACATTCACATCGGTAACCTGGGCCGTCGCCGTGGCGCTGACCACGCTGGTGGCCTCGTAGTTTCCCCCACTGACCGCCGTTACCGTGGCCGTCACGCTGCTCCCGTCGGCATATGCATCCGGATGCGCCGACGCGTAGAAGAGAGTGCCGTTCCCCTGCGCGTCAATCGCCACCGTCTGGATCGTAGTGGTGTTCGTGAAGGTGTCATGCAACTGGACATCCACCGTGGCAGCACCCTGCGGGGCGTTGTCCAAGTGAATACTAAAGGTCACGCCGGCCGCATTCTCCGTCACGTTGCTCGTAGTGATGTGGGCTACCGTCGTGTCGGTGACATCCGTAATAGCGGTGGTCGCCTGAGCAGTGCTGAAATCAACTCCGGTGAAGCTCCCGCCCGTAACACCGGTGACCGTCGCCGTGACGCTCCTTGGGTCAACGTACGCATCCGGATGGGCCGTGGCGATAAAGAGCGTGCCCGTACTGCTGCCGGCGGCGATTTCAACATTATAAGTTGTTTCCCCGACTTGCACGGCAACCGTGGCAGCGCTCTGTGCCGGATTGTCCAGATGAACGGTGAAGGTTACGCCGGGCTCATTTTCAGTTACCGCTGTAGGCGCTGACAAAGTTAGATTTGCGTTAATTGGAGTCTCAGTTGGTGCGGTGAATGCTCCCTGGATGGTGCCTGATGTTCCAAATTCTGTTCCTGTGGTGCCTGCGCCGGAACCAACTTGGCCCTCAGTGCCTGTCAGAGATAAACTGAAGGGCGAAGTTACTCCACCGCCTGCCCCTGCGTCACCGCCGGCGGCAGTGGCATCCAGGTCAATCGGCTGATCGCCCGCTAAGAGGGCCTGCTGAATCTTATCGGCCTCGGCGGTGGCATCCGCGGTTAATCCCGGCGCTGCTCCGGCATAAACATCTTCGTCAATAGTTACATGGCTCATTCGGCCGAGATCCAACTGGGTCGCCGGGGCGCCATCATGGCCGTCTATCATGATGGAAACGCTGCCGTCACTGTCGGTGATAATCTGGTCATGAGCAAAAATCGGGCTGTTGGGTGCGAGGGCTCTTTCCGTCCCATCCGCCGCCACGGCCTTTGCCGTTCCATATTGAATAAATACCTTGCCTACTGCCTGATTTTCTGCCCCTGATCCTGCTGTGCTTGCGTTACTGGCCATGATTGAATCCTCCTTAAGGTTGGAAAGTATTGTTATTTGTTATTATGAGTTCGTATTTTGAGCTCAGTTTAAACTTTATTTTTATATAGTCTATAGTACCTTGGTACTAGTTATTCACTTTTTTGGGGCATTTTCGACTTTTGACCAGTTCATCAAAAAAGGGATTGGATTTGTTTTTTCGCCGACAATAATTCAATCTGTCCCGGAACTCGGCTTGTTACGATATTCGAGAGGCTCTGGACGAAGGCGGCCTGCATAGGGAAAAGGGCTTCAAATCCCCCTTGCTCCCCCTTTTCTAAAGGGGGAAATTTTGGTTCCCCTCTTTGGCAAAGAGGAGGTAAGGGAGATTTGCGCCTGAAAATGCACATAAAATCCCCTTTGTTGAAGGGGGCAATTTTTTTATTCCCTTCTTTGGCAAAGAGGGGGTAGGGGAGATTTGCTTTATCCTTGGCGACAGCTTGCTGTCAAGGGGTTTAACTTCAGTTCAGTTCGAATTTTACTGGTATATCTACCCACATGGTGACCGGCGTTCCCATCTTTTTCGCCGGGGAAAATTTCCAGACTTTGACCGCATCCTGGGCTGATTTGTCAAGCAGTTCGTAGCCGGAGGTTTTTTTCATTTTCAGACGGCCCACACTGCCATCGGCCAGGACTTCCACGGACAGCATCACCACGCCGGCATAGCCGCGTTGGCGGGCCGGCAGTGGATAGTCGGGGAGGTAGTTTTCGCTGTAACGGGGGGCGGCAAAGGTCAGGCTGCCGCTCCGGCTTGTCTCCAACTTTCCATACCCGGACATTTCGCCACGGGAAGCGATAACATACTGATTTCCACGAACATTATTGCCGCGCTCAGTTGTTGTGGCGGGGATTATCCGTGCAGATGAGCCGGTATCCGGCGAGGATGCGGTAACGATTGACGGCGTTGACGATGCTGCAGCTTCAGAGCCGGGCCGGGAATGCTGATCAGCCGAGGATACCGGGGCAAGGTTCCTTGCCCCTTGGTCTTTGGCCTGCAGAGTGGCCGCCTCGCCCGCTGCTTTTGCGGCCAGAGTTTCCCGCCCGCCCTGGGGAGGCGCCTCTTCCAATATTTTTGCCACGTCCACGGTAATTTCCGGTTCCCTGGGGTTTTCTATGCCAAAGCGGGTCTTTTCATTTATTGCCAGTGGCGCCGGCAGAGGGGCCGGTTTTTCCAGCTCCGCAGGCATGATCAGCGCTACCTGAAGGAACCCGCTGGTATTTAACGCCCCGGCATCCTTGAAAACCAGGGCATAGGCCAGAAAAATACCTCCATGAATGATCAAGGATACAATAGCGGCAACGGTAAGGCTTTTCGAACCGGCTACTCTTTCCATAACTTCACCCACCCCTTGCCCCCCACCCTAACCCTCCCCCGCAAAGGGGTGAGGGGATTAATATGGCTATTTCTCTATCCCTGTTCTTGCCTCGACGCCTTTTTGATAGTAATGTTTGATCTCGCCCATCTCCGTCACTAAGTCGGCAATTTCCACGATGCGGGGATCGGCTTTCCGGCCCGTTAAAATTAGTTCCACGTCGGCCGGTTTTTTCCTGATCAGATCGAGCAATCTTTCCACCGAAAACAGGGGAAAATACGTGGCAATGTTGACTTCATCGAGGATGATTACTTGATATTGGCCGCTTAACATTGCTGCCTCCGCCTCCTCCAGACCTGCGACGGCAAGCCTCTTGTCTTCCTCGGCGGGCTCCTGATAGATAAAACATCCCCGGCCATACTGTTTGAGGGTGATCAGATCGGAGAACCTGCCCAAGGCCTTGATTTCACTGTATTCGGCGCCTTTCACAAACTGGGCGATGAATACTTTCAGACCGGCGCCGGCCGCACGCAAGGCCAGGCCCAGGGCCGCCGTCGTCTTCCCCTTGCCGTCACCTGTGTATACCTGGATATAACCATGCATAATGGTTCCTCCTTTTTAAAAATCCATTGTCAGACCGAAAATAAAGTTTCTGTCCGGCGAAGGATAGTAACCTTTCTCCGTCGGGAATCCTCCGATTGCTCCATATTCCGCATATTCTTTGTTCATTATATTGTTGACGCCCAGGAAGGCCTTGGCATTTTTCCAGCGATAATCTAACCTCGTATTGACCAGAAAATATTCCTCCTGATCGTCGAAGGCATTATTGAAGTCGCTGATAAAGGGGCGGCTCCCGACATAGACGCCGTTTACGGTTAAAGACAGCTCCTTGGCCGGTAATAGGGACACGCCGAGCGTGGCTTTATCTCTGGACACTCCGGGGGAATCCTTGCCGGCATACTGGCCCTCTTCAATCCGCGCCTGCAGATGGGTGTAGCTGCCCTGCAAAGACAGCCAGGCGACAACTTGAGCGCGGAAGGACAATTCCAGGCCCTGTCGGCGCGTCAGGCCGTCCAGATTCTCGTTGGCATAGGTGGCCGGATTGTAAAAAATCTCGTTTTTGACATCCATGCGGAAAAAATTCAGATGGAAAACAAGAGCTTCCGTAAAATAATGCCGAACGCCCAATTCATAGTCGTCAGACTGCTGCGGCATCAGGGAGCCCGTCACCGTACTGGTGATAAAGCTGAAAAGTTCGTCCAGCACGGGATACCGGAAGCCTTTGCTATAACTTCCATAAAGATATGACTTCTCGGTGTACAGATAGTTCAGGCCGGCGGTATAGGCTTCCTGGCTTACCGTAACGCTTGCGGGAGTGCCCGGTTCGTATTTGAATTGTGCCCGGTCATTACGGTAACCGCCCGAGAGAATCAGGTTTTTCCGGAGACTCAGCTCATCATGGATATAATAACCATGCTCCTCTTTTCTTAACGTGTAATTGTTCAGGCTTGGGGCGCCAAAAAAAACGGAATCATTCGTGATGCCTTCCTTAACATCGTGAAAATCAAAACCGGCGGTTAGGCTATTGGCAAATGTCCCCACCGCCTTTTTCAGGACCACACGGGGAGACAGATCCAGCGTCTCTAACTTCGTTTGACCCGTAAAATTACCCCAGGAACCGGTGGCAAAAGACTGGAAATCTCTCTGCCGGAAGGAAATATCCAGGCTCATCAGGCTTTCTCCCCAGAAGTATAATTCGGGGCTGGCCTTGAGGTAATAGTCCTCCGTCCTGGCAAAATCATTGGGATAAATGCTGTCCGTCCTCTGTCTGCCGGCGGCAAAATCACTTTCCTTCAGGGCGCCCGGAAGTCCCGTGTTGTCCCGGTGATAGCCACTGCTCAGGTTGAGCTTAAAATGATCCCCCTGGTAGTAATTAAAGTTTACACCGGCATCGCTGCCCTCCGTCTGGCTGTTGGCCCGGTAACCGTCCGATTTTATATAACTGCCGGACAGCAGATAGGACAGGATCTTCCCGCCGCTGCCGATATAGGCATTCGTTTTGCGGGTATTGTAACTGCCGACGCTTGCCTCCGCCCCGGTCTTGAAGCCCTCGCCTTCTTTGGTGATGATATTGACGACGCCGCCGGCGGCATTATCGCCATAAAGAACACTGCCGCCACCGCCTCTGATGATCTCGATCCGCCTGATCCTCTCCAAAGGCACGAGCGCCCAGTCGGAGCCGCTTAAATCGGCCTGCGTGACCCGCCGGCCATCTACGAGAACCAGGGAATTCAGGGTAGCCGATTCGCCAAAGCCGCGCAAGTCCACCGTATAAGTCCGCCGGTTTCCGGAAATGTCGTTGACCTGCACCCCCGCCTGATTTCTCAGAAACTCGGGAACGCTCTGAGCGGCAGAACTTTTTATATCCTTTTCTGTAAAGATGGTTACGTTCGCCGGCACGGAAGTCAACTGCTCTGCATGTCTTGTCGCCGTGACGACCACCTCTGCCATAACCGGGGCATCATCCGGATTTATATTTTGGGCGGCAAAAACCGGTCCACCGGCGATAAGTCCTATGATCATTGCTCCAAAAACGAAACGTCTCGTTTTGTCATTCCGGCGCAGGCCGGAATCCAGAAATATCAATGCGTTACAAGCGCGCTGGACACCGGTTTTCACCGGTGTGACGAGTTTTGCAATTGGCTCATATGTTAAGCCATTTAATCGTTTTAAAAAATAACCTGGTACTCTTTTCATTTTGCTATCCGGTGCTCTGTTTAGTCCTCGCTTGACGGGTGAAAACCGGCATCCAGAACTCCTTGGAAACACTGGTTTCCGGATCACGTCCAGAATGACGAAGCAGGGTTGCAACGCGCTTGATTACGAAACTACCTGAATGATTTAATAAGGGATTTTCTTCATGGCATTCCTCCCGCGAGTTTAGAGGAATGGACCGGTCTTCCGGCTCAGGGCCACCTACTCATCCGCCTTCCCAGCGCCATTTTACCGGCGACAGTGGCTTATTGGACTTTCGTTCCCTTCACGGCTGCGGGGCAGCGGGGGCTTTGCACCCCTCTTCCACAAATCCATTCCGTTGATAAGATAGATATCACTTCCTGCGCGTCTCTATAAAATACTCAATTCGGGATGTCAAGCAGGAAATGGGCGGCGACTCCTGACCGCAGGATATGAACATTTTTATGAACATTTATATTGACAAGGATAGCTACAATGTGTAGATAGCAAAGCGTAGCCGGTCGCAGTTATTTCAGGAAATTATCCCGCTCATCAAAATTTTAACGTCAGGAGGAATACATGCTATTAGAAGGAAGAAATGCCATCGTCAGCGGCGGTTCCCAGGGTATTGGCACCGCCACATCTCTGGAACTGGCCCGCGAAGGGGCAAACGTGTGTGTGCTTTACCGTAAGCACGAGGATGAGGCCAAGCAAGTCGTAGATGAAATCAAGGCGATGGGCAGAAAGGCCATTCATCTCGCTTGCGATATCTCCTCGTTCAAGGATGCCGAACGGGTAGTAAAAGATACCTTAGCCGCATTCGGCCGGATTGACATCCTCGTCAACAACGCCGGCATGAACTGGGACGGTGTCTGCTGGAAGATGACGGAAGAGCAGTGGGACCGGGTTATTGAAGTCAACCTCAAGGGATATTTCAATTTTGTCCGGCAGGTGGCGCCGCTCTTCAAGGATCAGAAGTACGGGAAAATCATCAATATCACCTCGATCAACGGCATTCGCGGCAAGTTCGGGCAGAGCAACTATTCCGCCGCCAAGGCCGGCATCATCGGCTATACCAAGGCTCTGGCCAAGGAACTGGGACCCTTCGGCGTCAACGTCGTCGCGATTGCACCGGGACTGATCGAGACCGCGATGATGAGCCAGAACGAGTCCCGCGACAAGATCATTGACATGGCCATGAACGAAATGGCACTCAAGCGTATCGGCCTGCCGGAAGACGTGGCAACGGTCATCGCGTTTTTTGCCTCCGACAAGGCCCGGCACATTACGGGCGAAGTAGTCAAGGTGGACGGCGGTCAGTATATCTAAGGAGTTTATTGGGATTGGTTGCTTAACCCAAATCCCCCTCAGTCCCCTTTTACTAAAGGGGGATTTAATGATTCCTCCCCCCTTTGCTAAAGGGGGGTATTATGGTTCCCCTCTTTGACAAAGAGGGGTTAGGGGAGATTTTAATTGTCCTTTGTGACGACGATCCGTTATGAGGGTTTCATTACTTAACTAAATAGGAGAAAATTATGGGAAAAGTTGCAATTATTGGCGTGGGACAAAGCGTCTTCGTCCGCAGTTATCCGGGTTCCATCCGGGAGCTGGCTTTCGAGGGATTCCGGGAGGCCATGCAGGATGCCAAGATAAAAAATACCGATATTGAT